>JAFGVF010000130.1 GCA_016938155.1 Candidatus Cloacimonadota bacterium | reverse complement strand
TAATCAATGCATTCTCAGGAGCTGAAGGATTAAAAGAAGCAATGGATGATGCAGTCTGTTTACTTGAAAAATATGCTTCTGCTAGCGACTTCTCCATTTACAAAATCCCTAGTCCTTTTGGGATAACAGCAATTTAGCATGTGAGGAGTGAGATAGTGAGCATATTAGCAGGTGAGAGATGAGTAAGTGAGAAAGAAATAGTTAATCGCTTATCGCTAAACACTAATCACTAGTAGCTAGTTATCAATTTCATCTAAAATCTTCTGCACTTCAGCATCTGTTTTTTGAAGCTTGTCTTTACAAGATCTAATTAGTTCAGACGCGCGTTTTACTTTCTCTGTAAGTGCATCCACATCCAGTTCTTCATTCTCAATTTGCGAAAGAATATCTTCCAGTTCCGCCATTGAATCAGTATAGTTTTTTGTTTGTTTTGCCATTTTTTTACCACTAAGACACTAAGGTCAAATTATATTCATGTTATTTATCTTATTCCCCTTTATAGCTTGTCCCGATAAAGTCGGGAGGCTAGGGGTGATTCTTTTCTCTATCTCGATTACTCACTTCAAAATTTAATAGAGCGGTGCGCTGCACCTTATTTTCTCTGCTATTTTCTTTACTACAAAGAGAACGCTACTACGCAGCTATTCTTCATTCATCATTCTTAATTAACTCTTTTCTCGTTCCTCAAATACTCATTCCTAATTTGCTCACTCCTCACTTGCTGATTTGCTAATATGCTCACTCCTCGCCTGCTCTCTATCTCACCTCTGAGCTTATTTCCCCATCCGCCAATCTTGTCACAATCATATCCCCAACTTTAACCTGCGATTTACTGCGTAAGATTTTACCATCCTTCATAGTTAAGGAATAGCCTTTTTTCAAAAGATTTTCAGGAGAAGAAAGCGTAATTTCTTTTTCTATCAATTCTAAACGATGTGCTTTATTAAGCAAAAACATATAAGTTTTAACAGCCAGATCCTGCTGAGCCTTTTGCATCATTTGCAACTTAGCTTTCGTTTGCTGCGAGGAATTTACTTTAAGCTGTTGTGTAAAAATTGCCAAACGATTTTTCTCATCATACAACAAATCTTTTACCTTATGCGGAATATTGGCACTAAGTCGCTGAATACGCATTACCTCGCGGTCGAGAATACTTTGCGTAGCAGAAATAATCGCTTGTTGCGCCATCTTCAGGTCTTCGTAAGCCTCATCCATACAGGAAACCAAAAACTCAGCAACAGCAGTTGGTGTTTTGCAACGAGTATGCGCCACCAAGTCAAGAATGGATTCATCACGCTGGTGACCTATTCCGGTAATAATCGGTAATGGAAATTGCGTACAGTTAAATGCCAGTTCGTAATTATCAAAACTGCTTAACTCTGTGGTTGCACCTCCTCCACGGATAATTACCACTGCATCAAATTTATCCTGATGCTCAAATATCTTATCTAGTGCGTCAATAATTGTTGGTACGGTTTGCTCGCCTTGCATCACTGCGGGGAAAAGCTTGGTATAAAATACAAAATCCGATGCCCCCAGCTGATCCATAAAATCACCATATCCGGCTGCCGTAGCTGAAGAAATAACTGCAATACGCTGTGGATTTGAACTTAAAGGCAATTCCTTGTTCATATCCATCACCCCGTCTTCTTGCAAGCGACGGATAATTTCCATACGCTGACGAGCCATATCACCCAAGGTAAAGTTCGGGTCAATATCACGGATATTCAAACTTATTCCATACAGTTCATGATATTCGACAGAACATGAAACCAAAACCTTGATGCCGGCACGCAGCGTTTCACCTGTGCTGCTTTCAAAATACGGCTTTAACATACGGAAGGTAGATGACCAACAGTTTGCTTTGGTCTTGGCAAGTATGCGATCGGTGGCAGCGTCTTTCTCCACCAACTCTAGGTAAGCATGACCTGAGTAATTTTCATGCATTTCACTAATCTCTGCACGCACCCACAATGGTCTGTCAAAGCTCAGTTTAAGCTGCTCTTTGATATGCTCATTCAGTTCCAGCAAAGACAGAGACTGCTCCTGCATAAGCTATTCTTTGATCAATTTATGACGAAAAATTGTAATATCTCCCAATTTAATAACCAACATATAAGCCCCATCCTTCAGTTCTGATAAATCAATAACGGAACGGGTATCTACCAACTTCAGTTTTTTCTTTCTTTTTCCTGTCATTGAAAATAGAGAAAATTCAGGATTTCGACTAACAACACTCGGGTCGATATTGATAGTTAATGTGTCTTTAATTGAATCAGGATATATGGTAACCAGATCCACACTATTTAAAAGCGTGGTATTATTTTGAGCAGCACTCATATATGCTCCGTAAAAATCAGGGATTCCATATCCTATTTCATTATCAGGAGCATCATATTTACTTGAATGCCTTTTTATCAAATCGATGATCTCGACATTACTCAATGTTGGCAAAGCCTGCCACAAACAAGCAGCAAGACCCGATATTATAGGCGTTGCCATAGAAGTTCCGGAGTTTGCACTCACATCACCCAACTCATTTATAACGGCAGTTCCTGTACCCAAAGCGACAACAGTAGGTTTTATCCGTCCATCGGCAGCGGGTCCACAACTACTGAAAGCACTACGCTCCAATGCACTGGTTACGGCACCTACCGCAATAATACTATCAGCATCTGCCGGAACAACAATATAATGCCATTCTTTAGCACCTTCGTTTCCGGCACTGGTAACCACCACCATTCCTTTTTTCACACATAAGGTTTGAGCTATTGAGGCTCTGTATGTTTTTCCATCTAGATGATTATAAGAAAGATTCATAGTCGAATCATCAAAAAAGAAATAACCCAACGATGATGTGATAATATCTACCCCGACACTATCGGCAAATTCCATCCCCGAAACCATATTGTCCATTTCCACAGGAAATTCGGAATTGGCATCCTCGGTTCTAATTAACCAATAGGAAGCTTCCGGAGCTGTCCCGATAAAATTATCATAATCATTTGCTGCTAGAATAGAGAATACCTGTGAACCATGGTAATTTTCCTGATATATATCTGATGAGGAATTTACAAAATCTCTCGTTCCCAATATCTGACCATTATTTCGAGCTTGGGCAAATACGCGGTTCGTATTCACATTCAAAAAACCTGCATCTAGCACAGCTATTTGCATTCCATGACCTTTAAAACCTGCTTGATGCAACCATGTACCGTTATGCATATTTATTTGTGAAAAAGAATTTCCATATCCTCTATTACTAATGGATACACTTTTCTTTGTAAATTTTCGCTCATCGATTTTTGCACTTCTACTCATATTTGGGACAAAGGTCTTTTCTACATTCGACACAAACGACAGCCGTTGTATAAACGATATCACCGTAGTATCAGAAACAGCAACAGTTATTCCGTTAAACCATTTACTTGTTGTATGTAGAGAGGCTCCGTATGACAGTACCGAATCGATATAGGTCTTATTCACCGGCAAATCAGTAGAATCAATAGCCAAGCCCTGTTTTTCCCTGCGTTGGATAGATTTCTCGGAAAGGAATTGTGACGGATTATCTAATGTGTATTGAGTACCAAACTTATCAGTAAACTGAACCCAGTACTTATAATTTGAATCTGCAGACACATAGACGAGCTCCATGAAAAACATTAGTATACATAACCATTTCTTCATCCGTGCATAGTTGGTGGTGTAGGGCTATTTTTCACAAAAAGCCCTAGAATTAGTATTTTCATCATCAAGGTTAGAAAGTTTCAAAAGTAAGAATTATATGCGT
>JAFGVF010000129.1 GCA_016938155.1 Candidatus Cloacimonadota bacterium | reverse complement strand
TTGGGAGGAAAGATATTCCTTTCACAGCTATTCACAATATCAAGATGCTGGGATGAAAAATCATATATTGGTAGCCCTGTTGGTCTTGCTCTACCGGAGGAAAGAAGTACATCAACAGGCAGGTTGTTATCATAATCAAAGCTATGTAATTGAAGTGAGAATTCTCTTCTGCCAAATGTGGAGCGGATTTCATCACATGCTGCACGAAAGATTTTGTTAAAAGGATGGTTGTCATAACGACTTGGATCGCTAACATTTGGAATTACTGATCGTCCGGCTCCGTTTATCAGCATGTATCTCGCATCAGTCTTTTCAAATGCCTCAAAGGCAAGGGGAACAGTAATAAAATCATCACCGGGTTGAACAACAGAAATTACAACCGAATTCTCACTATTGGGATTATAAACGGCAAGTCCCCAGCCTTTCACAAATGCACCAATCTCATTGTCATAATTAATATAAGGAGTATTGTTGTTATCCACAAAGCTCATATCAGGAATCTCTCTTAAAACGAAATACTGCCTGTAGGTGGCTGTATCAATGATCTCAACTACTTCAAATGGAAGCGATGCATCATTTAAAATTTGGTGTGCCTGATCAAAGTTCCCGTTACAGAAGTTTTCGACAGCTGACTCCCAAACATCTGAATAAACTGCCCCAACATCAAAACCACCGAAGTTGTTTAATTGCCTATCAAAGGGAGCATAATGGTTTGCATCTGAGTCACCTTCAGAAACATGTGATAACCAATTGTTATAGGTAAAAGAAGAATCATTGCCATAAAGGAATGTCCTGAAATCTCTGGGTTCAGTCTGGACAGCAGTAAGCTTTAAGACGCCCAATAGTAAAAGAAACATCATATACTTTTTCATCTTGCCTCCCAAATACATACGAATATTGAACTCATCAAATTTATTGTCAACACATTTAATTATTAATTCTCATTATTCTTTTTTTACTCTCACGACTTTATAGAAACCGGTTCTTTTAGAATCATCAATTCGATACATACTTTGATTTGTAGTTGCGATTTTCTGAAAACTTGATACAGGACTTTCAGATTGATAGATTTCATAACTCCCACCGTTTTCTTCCCAACAAAGATAAAGACCATCTCCCCTATCCTGCATAAATGCTTTCAGATTTGGTGGTTCAATGGGTTCGGGAATATATGCTGTTACTGTGTAATTCAATTGTGAAGTGTTGGCAGCATCAACATGGATAAGGAAATCATCCTTATATTTACCCGGACGGGTTTCGTTAAAATAGATTTTTATTCCCAAATCAGAACAGGGATATATCTCTAATTCACGAGACAGTCCCGTTTCTGAACAACTAAATGGATACTCTAATCCACTAATTCCAGTTACGGTCATGGTGTCGTTCCCGTTATTTATTATTTTTACATAAATGCAGGGATTTTCACCGGACATGCCTTGGGGTTCAATCCGGTAGGATATATCCGGTGCAACAGCTATCTTTTCATGCTGCATATCTGCATCTATATAAAGTATATTACTCTGACAATAGTGGTCATCATAATCGGATGTAACTATCCGGAACCACTTTTTTGTTTCCAGATTCACTCCCCATAAGTTGTAATCCACATCTGAGGGATTGGTAATTGTCTGAATAACGGAATACTCTTGCGTGAAAAGACTATCATCAGCCATCTCAATATCATATTGTTTGAAGTTAAAGTCATCAGATTTCTGCCATTCAAGAATTGTGTAGTATGGAACTCCCTGATGGTTATCAATGGTTGTGAAAGTTAATGGTGAGGGAGTATTGGGAAGTGAACCTCCATCATATCTATTCATAACATCAGGTAACACTTCTGCGAGACTATTTATCCAGTGGTTATTATAGGCAATTGCATTATCGAACCTATGCTCCCAGTCAAATGTGGAAGTCTCCTCGTTGTAATTGTAAAACTTGAAGTAGTTATCGCTATAACCAGGTTCTTCATGCATCTCTACATGCAACCAGTTTTTGAATGTAAAAGAGTTATAGTTGGAAGTAGTATATAGATACTGACAATTAGTCGGTTCACCATAATAATGATTAGTTGATGTAATCGGCACAGAACTACCGTCTTCAAACCAATAAGAGACTGGAGGGGTTACGGAAGCTGCTGTTGATATGTAATCCTGTACAGTATTATCACCATTGAATTCATAATCACCTTCTATAGGTATATCAAAACTAAGTTTGTTTATCATATCGAAGTGATGAGAAGAATAGTCATGAATCGGTAGAGCTGCGTTAACTAAGCTTCCGTTGGACAGAATAACATCTGGATAAGTTGAAGTATAATCGTAACTATGGATTTGTAAAGCAAACTCGCTTGTTTGAAAGGTATCCCTTATCTCATTGCAGGCAATCTGGTAAGCAGAATTGTAAGGATGGAGTTCATTCCTACTTGGGTCGCTTAGGGACCTTCTGTTCGGGTAAGGAGCTCCATGATTATACATTAAAACTTCTCTTCCGGCTCCATTTATTAGCAAATACCTCGCATCTAAGGTTATAAAGGCTTCATAAGCAATTGGTACAGCAATAAAATCATCGCAAGGATGTACGACAGAGATTACTATTCCGTTGGGACTATCAGGATTAAAAACTACCAGCCCCCAGCCAAAAGTGAAAGCTCCAACTTCATCATCAATCGGGTCCTCAGTATTATTATCATCATAATAAGTTGTGTCCGGTATTTCTCGAATTAAATAGTAGCTTCTATCCGCATAAGTATCATTGAATTCCACAATTTGAAATGGTAAGTTGTTTCCGCTTAGTATGTTGTACGCTCCCGGGTAATTCCCTGCAACAAATTGTTCTATGGCATTATACCAACATATTGAATCTTGAGGTGTTGCTTCGGTATAATCTCCAAATCCATTCGTTTGTATATCAAAAGGAGCGTATTTATTATAATCTGGATA
This sequence comes from Candidatus Cloacimonadota bacterium, assembly GCA_016938155.1. GTDB lineage: Bacteria > Cloacimonadota > Cloacimonadia > Cloacimonadales > JAFGVF01 > Zophobacter. Next base: position 1,683 of record JAFGVF010000129.1, on the reverse strand, counting down.
ATCTATATTTTCTGCAACATGTGAAAGCCAATCATCATAGGCAAAGGCATCAGATTGTCCATAGAGGAAGTCTCTAAAATCGCCCTCCTCAACCGGAATTGAGTACAGGAGGCTTAGAGAATTAAAGAAAAGGATAAAGGACACAATCTTCATTAATCACCTCTTGGAATTTCACAGTTTACTTATCTCAAGTCTTGTGAATAAAATAACATTACTTTCCAATGCAAAATATAAGCCAATTTGCAAATAATCTGTAATCTTATTTATTTATCCCTGTGTGAGATAACTTTATAGAAACCGCAATCTCCACTCGGATTGATAGGATAATCAGTATTTTGTGTTGTCCCGATCACCTGAAACTCTCCGTCAGGCTTATTGCAATAAAGGACATCATACAAAGCATCCGGTTCATCCTTTCCCTGCCAGATTAACCTTACTCCATTATTCGTATTGATAATCTCTGCCTTGGAGTAGATATTCTCAAATTCAGGAACAATAGCTGAGATGCTATACTCGAGTGAAACCGTATTACTTGCCCAGAGCCTTAATTGAAAAGTATCCGTGTAACTTCCCGGCACTGATGTATCAACATACACTTTAAAACTAATTATTGAGCATGATTGCAAAGTAACAGCTGTCTCAAAATCGTAACTATAAAACGGTGCGTCTAAATCTACAATTTCATATATCTGAAAAGAGCGATTTCCTTTGTTCTCAACTAAGACATTGATGTAAGGTTCACTGTTATCTACCTGAATCTGATATGATACTGCCGGTTGACAAGCATAAGAATACATCTCATACTCCGAATCAATGAATATTTTATTGCTGATACTGTAGTTCCCGTCATAATCATAAGTCTTTACCCGAAACCATGTAAGTTGATTCAGAAGTGAGTGGTCAAAGACATAGGATGTTTGAAGTATATTTTCAATCGGCTGGCAAAAAAGCTCAGCATCAGAAAAAGTGCTGTCACTTGCAATTTCGATTCTGTACTCATGAAAGTTGAAATCATCACAAACTTCCCACCGCATTTCAATGTTAAACAACTGCCTGTTATATTGCGTTTCCCGACCAAACTCTAAAGGTGTACAAGCTGTTGGGCAAACATTTCCATCTTCCCTGTTGAGAACATCGGGTAAAACTTCAGCAAGACTGTTTATCCAATGACTGTTATATTCTATTGATGGTTCATATCTCCGGTTCCAATCTATTGTCTCTGTTATCGGATCCCAATTGTAGTATTTCCGTATATCATCACTGTAATGGGGAGCCTCTCTCATCTCCACATGCACCCAGTTTCGGAAAACGAAGGAGTCACAATAATTTCTGGTAAACAAAAATTGAGGGCAAGATGTATAACCCCAATAACCGTATGGACGGTCGAGATAGTAAGTTTGTCCATTATCTGCAAAGTAAAGAGGAGTATAACTACTATACCCAGTACCACCTGCTGTTGCAATATAATTAACTACTGTATTTTCCTGATTTTGCTCATAATTTCCTGCAATCGGGATGTTTAAGGGGAGATTATTAATCAAGTCATGGTGTCTGGATGAAAGGTCATAAATCGGTAGAGAAGGGAATACTCCTCCCCCGCCCGAAACTATAACATCCGACTGAAAAGAAGAAGTAGAATCGTAACTATGTATTTGTAATACAAACTCACTGCTACCAAATGTT
>JAFGVF010000128.1 GCA_016938155.1 Candidatus Cloacimonadota bacterium | reverse complement strand
AGTATGAACATTCTCTGGTCCTTCTAGAGTATCCCCAGGAAGTAGAAGATATTTTACTGGCAGAGTTTGGTGCTGATGTAGCCTATCATCAGGAGAGCTCAGGAAAATTTATGCTGACCTTTGAGCAGCATGACTGGCTTAACCTGACTCAACAACAGCAAGACCTGATAGCTAATCTCAATGCTTATCCTGGTTTACAGGTCCTGTGCCGAATTATTGAAGATGAACCCAGTATGGATTATGTAAGGAGGTACAGAAACAAAGATATAGAATAACCTTCGTTCCAGAACAAACAAACGCTTAGAGGACTTCATCCCAAGATGAGCATTCTCTATTCCATAATCCGACAACTACCCCAGGTACAGCAGATACCTGGGTTTTTTTGTCTCATATACCTATCCATCCTATTTTTCAAATCAACTAAGGAGGTTTCCATGAAAGAACAATTTAAGCATTTACAGAATGAAAGTATTACATCTGCTTTCACGAAATATCTTGAAGGACAAACTGTTTGTGTTAAATCTCAGGACAGGTTTCTGAACAACTGGTATGAGATTTCTGGTTTTGAAATCATCAAAGAAAACAACATCTGCAAAGTCTCATATCGACTGACAGGCACAAATAGGCGCAGTTTCTTCCAACCTGATTACGCCTGTTTCACCTATGAGGAGCTCTCTCAACTGCTCAACCGTCTCGACCTGTTTCCGGATTATGGAGTTGGTGAAAAACTATTCCCATCTCTGTTCACTGAGTTACAGGAACGAATATCAGTAATCCGCCAGCTCTTGACTGATTATCCCCTTGATTTGCCTGTAACCCTAGGTGATTTCGTTGAAGAAATCCCAACCTGTCAGGAGGTGCAGCATGGTTGATTATCCAGAGATAGGCACAATCTTCACATCAACACCTCCCTGGGAATTCGAGGATGTCTATGACCCCTATGAGTACTTCTACACCAAGGTCAAAGATAAACTGTTGAGCCTGTATGAATACTACAGGGATGAGTACGGGGGAAAAGGATGCCAGGCACATGAGCTTTGGTGCCAGTATGCAATAAACGCTTGCCTGCAGAATAAGGACGATGAGCTTCTTTATACATTAGCAAAAGAGTTCTTAGACGATATTAGATAGGAGGTTACTTATGAAACTAACTGATAAAGCCAGGGACATGTTGGACCTGGTCAGTAATAAATTATTGAACAACGACATCGGAAACATTGTGGACTTTGCCAGGTTCACAGTATCTGGCTATGATACCCCGATGTCGCATTGGTCGCCCCTGAATCAGTTGCTGGTCTTCATGACGACAAACAGCCTGGACTGCAGAGGGTTTCGGCAATGGCAGAGTGTCAACCGCTATGTCAAGAAAGGTGCGAAAGCAACCTATATACTAGTTCCTCTTGTAAAAACGGAGAAAGGTGAGAGAAATGAAGAACTGAAACACCTGCTGGGCTTTAAGACTGTCCCTGTGTTTCCTCTGCACGCTACTGAAGGAGAACCATTACCCGAACTTAAACTACCCGAGAAGAAACCTAATCTCTACGAGGTTGCTGAGGTGCTAAACATTCAGGTCATTTATGAAGGAATGACTGGTGCCTATGGCTCCTGCAAATCGGATGCAACCATCATCAGGTTGGGTAACACACACCCGGCAATTTTTTATCACGAACTGGCACATGCGGTCCGTTTGAAGAAGGGTTGGTACAGGAAAACAGACTATGCTGGTGAGGAAATAATTGCTGAGACTGTTGCCTGTACCCTGTCAAAACTTCTCGATGATGAGGACATCACAGCTGATACCAGCCAATATGTCAAATACTACGCTAACGACAGCGTCCAGAAAGTTATAAATTTCCTGTCTGAAATAAGCAAGACCCTGGTTGCCTTGCTGGATATCAAATCAAATGAAAGCATAAAAGAAATGGAGGTGTACTCATGAACAAATCAAACAGTATTAAGAATATTGCTGCTGCTTTACTTGATGCTCAGAAAGACCTTGAACCTATCCTGCTCAATGCATCTAATCCTTACTTCAAGTCCAGGTATCCGGATGCAGGGCAGGTAACTGAGAAAGTCAACAAGGCACTTCATAAGAATGACCTGGTTTTCTTATGCCTGCCAGCTACTCAACCAAACCTGAATGGTACAGCGGCCTTCTCGTTTCTTTTGATACATTCGCTATCGGGAGAATGGATTGAGAGCGAGACCCTCCTGCCCCTGGGTGATAACAAGAACATCGCACATGCCTTCGGAGCCTTGATGACCTATGTGATTAGGCGCACCAATCTCTCTCTGATGAATGTGGTGGGGGAGGAGGACGATGACGCTAACTCCCTCAGCAAAACGCACTTCGTTCCAGAACGAAACAACGGACATCATTTACCCAAAGAGATTAAAGCAGAGGACCTTGCAGAAGTAACCTCGCCAGATAGCAATAAGGACATTCCGAAAGGGGTAATGATTGGTACGATGCTGAAACAGGCAGCCGAAACAGCTAAGCCAGCCAGTCAGAAACAACGCATGCTACTGTCCTCGCTTCTTCATGATGTATTCCCGGATAACACAGTCCGACAGAAGGTGTGCAGGGATATCTATGACACCTCTACCTGGAGCAAAGTCTCTGATGAGATGGTCATGGCGACACTCAACTGGATGAAACCCACTCTGGACCCTGATGATAAGCAGTACAACATTCCGATAACTATCTATCATGAGTTGAAGAGAGCAGCTGCACCTTACCAGAATGTGGGGTAATCGAGGCAAAGCTCGTAGAGGATATTGACAGGGTCAAATTATTTTTTACCTGAGGTCAGATGGTAACCACTGCAGGATTCCCTAGCGGTGGTTTGCCATCTGGCTTTTTTTGTTTAACTTATTAATTAATGGGAACAAAGAGGTAGTCTTTTTATACATCCAAACTGTGTTGATTCTGTAAGTACGATAAATATTGCATTAGAATACTTCTATTATGCATACAATGAAAACAAAATTGTAACAATATAGGAGGAAAAATTATGGGTGAAAGTAATGTCATTAGAGTATTGAGACCGTCCATTCCAACAGGAGATAGACTTCGCATAATCGTTCAAAGAGAACTCGGACAAGTTATTAATCGCCTGAATCATTCATTTGCCTCATCTCCTTTACTGTTTTTGCATGGAAATTTGGATGAAACCTGGAAAGCAGCAAGAATAAATACTAGTCTTGACCCCAATCATCCAGGTGATAGTACTACAGTGGTTACCATTGACAAATTGCTGAAACCGGGCAAGGAATCACCCAAAGTTGAAACCATTAAGGATGTATCGTTCGTTAGATTGGATAAAGAACTTTCAGAAATTTCCTTCCCAAAGTATGATATAGACAATGAGGATTTTTATGATGCATTTGTCCATCGATTTATAGAATTATGGCCGGAAGTCAAGCGACAATGTGCAGATTATTTGGATATACCCACAGCTATTGAACCTGAAGAAGTGTTCCTTTGTGAGATAGATAACACACCTGGTGAAATAATAGAATTTTGTTTTAAAGAATTCCCTCGCGTAGAAAATTACACTTATACAATATTCGACTCAATAAATATCACATCAAATTTTAAGTTCGAGGTTTTATCACCTGATTATGAGAGAAAATTTTGGGAGTTTTTGGTATTTTCTGATGACGAAGTTGAAGATGAAGAAAGTTCTTATGCAAGTTTAGTGAAAGCGAGAGGTCTATTAAATATTGCGGCAGAGGTTGTCATTTCTGTAAATAACTCAGGCAAATCTACGATGTCATTGATTAAGAATATGGGTCTTCCCATTCCAGCATTTGCCTTAGGAGATTCCTCAACTACAACAAGACTGCCTTATCCTTATGCTGAACAACTCGATTTATTCGTAGAAAGAATAAAATTAAATTTGCTAGATACAACCTCATCATCACATGAGAAAATAAGTAACCGAGAACATACTGAACAAATAATCATTCCTATTTATGATGAAAAATTCGATAGATTAGCGAATGTCCTTAATAAAATTGAACAAAAGTTACCCTCAACAAAAGAAGGTAGAAAAAGAAATAGAGAACAATCAGATTTAATAATTGCCCGTGCTGAGATGTTTAAAGGATTCAAGGAAACTAATCCAGAATGGACCCAAGATAAAGTGGCAATGGAATATAACAATTTTATGGCCGAAAAATTTGCAAAGGGAGAAATAGTCATGTTAGATAAACAGGCAACTGGAGAAACGGTACGAAATGCATATAGAAAAATGGGCTGGAATTGGCCGACGAGGGGCTGGCGAACTCGATAATAAGAATTTTGTTAAAGGTAACCGGTAAAACGGTAAATTAACGCTTACCGCTTTACAGAAACTGTATCATAGCTACAAATGATACAGTTTTTTTGTTTTCTGGAGGTGACAATGACTGAAGAAAAAGACCGATTGAATATGAGATTGCTACATGACGACAAAATTGCCCTGCAGTACATAGCACGGGCAGAAGGCGAGACTTTATCCGTCTTGATAAGAAAGTTAATTAGACAAGAAATTCAAAGACATAAGGAAACAACAAATGATAACAAACAAACCCATTAACAATAAATTCGTTCTAGAACAGAAATCCCCGTCCTGGCCGACGGGGACAATGTTGAGCAAACACCACGAGGTACATAACCAATTACATAACAAGGAGTATTTGCATGATTAAGTATAGCACATCCAATCAGACATCCACAAAATCAAACCACAAGAATATTTACAAAACACTAGGAAACAACCTTTTCAAGAAGGCGAAAGCGAGTACTCAGATGATGCGTAGTCCTAAAGGCTGGGCTGTTGATAAAGCCATCCTGGATAAAGCTATTCAAAGTGGACTCGAATATATGGTCATCTTTGAGGAAGAATTCTCCCTGTACTACCGAAGTTTGTTAAGTGATTTTTATGCTTATGGTAAAGAGATTGAGTTCAAGAACTTTGGCAAACAGATAGTATTGCCAATAAAGCATTGGCAAATTACATCCCCCGGGCAGCCCTTTCCTGCGCAATTAGAACTGCAATTGTAGAGGATAAATGGTAGAGTTTTCTGAAGGGGTATTATCTGCAAGGAAATATTTTGCAGACAATGGGATTGATACATTGCCAATATCTGTCGGCAGTAAGATTTGCCATGTCAAGAATTGGCAGTATGTATCCTCTGATGAAGCCTGGCTTCATGCCCCTTCAGATTCAAATATTGGAATTAGATGTGGTGGGAAAAAGCATTTTGCAGTCATTGATTGCGATGAGAAGAATCAAGTTGGTACATTTGATAACATTATAAATTACTTGATTGGATTAGGTTTTGATGAACGAATGTTTCCCATCACGCAGACAGCATCAGTTATTGGACGACAGATATATTGTTCACTGACTGAATTTATTCCTGGCAGTTACTATTCTCTATCCTCTCAATTCGGATGCGGTGAATTCCGCTTTGGAAATGGCGCATATGTTGTAGCTCCACCTTCCAAAGTTTATAATGCTAGTGATTACAAATGGCTTCAAGGTGACATATCTTACCTTCCTGAGATAGGATTCTCCACTATCTCTGACATTCTTCAGATATCCACTTCTAAAACCCGTAATGATGATTCTCAAAATAACTCAAAAAATTTGAATCTTACCCGTAACCAAAAATCTATGGTGAATGGTATTGGTATTGATAAATATAAAACAAGGTCTGAATATGAATACGCGCTTATGGTATCTCTAATAAATACGGGTTGGAATTGAAATGGTATTAAATATCTATTTGATAAGTTTCCATGCGGAGGCAAATACTCTGAGACATACTCAATAAATTCTAAACAGGCTTATCACTATCTAAAACTAACCTATGATAACGCAAGTGAATGGTCAGCAAATAATATTTCAGTTGGAAGGCAACGTGCTATTGACGCAGAGAATTGGGCATTATCAAAGAATTGGTCGGGCAAAGGAGGAGGTTCTGATAGGGATATTTACCTGGCTCATGTTCACATAGCAAAAGAATCTGGACAAGTTATTTATCATGCAGATTGCAGAACACTAGCAGAATATGCAAATATAGAGTCCCGTACTGCTTCAAGAGCATCCAACCGCTTAATAAAAAAGGGGTATCTTAACTTGGAGAAACCTGCTATTGGTAATTGTGCTGCACAATACAGTTTGTGTAATAATGTCTCACTTCCACACTCCATTATTGTGAGGAAGTGGGACACTATTTCCGAAGAACATGATTTGTTTTCAAGTAAAGCATTAGGGAAATCATCCAAACTCATTTGGGAAGCCCTTAAAGAGGGACCCAAGACTATAGATGAACTTGTTAAATCTACTGGTAGGGTCGATAGGACTGTTCGAAATCGGTTAGCAGAAATGAGAAAACTGGACGATGGATT
>JAFGVF010000127.1 GCA_016938155.1 Candidatus Cloacimonadota bacterium | reverse complement strand
TGTCATCTTCATCAAAACCATCAACACCATTTTGAAGATTCAACTGACCGCCTTCAGGCAAGAAACCAAGATTGGTGATATTTTCTTCCCCTCCGGGAACATTCGGATGCCCTAATCGTCCTTTCCTCAGATATGTATCACTGGCGATAGTATATTCCAATATTGCCAACATATTGAAAACTGTGTCCATTTCATTAATATACTTTATCTTCATTTCCTTGATACCGGACATGTTACCTGTCAGTCCGATTACATATCTTGGGTTATCAATATCAGAAATATCAAGGACAATACCTTGGTCAGCTTCATCTGATTCGGTAAATGCCACAAAGTTATTTTCGGGATCATAGGCTATACAGTTGTTTTTTACTAACTGAACAGAAGCTCCATTTTGGCTGTATTGAGTAATCCAATATCTCTGCAAAGTTGCACGATTTATTATGGAAACTCCACCTTCATCTTCAGCAACTACTATGTAGTTTTCGAAAGCATGAACATCTTTAGCATATCCATTCGTTGGTACTTCCGTACTGTAAATCAGAATTTCATTGGTTGGTCCATCTATAGGAGTAATCGGATCTCCCGGCTTAGCACATCCTGTAAACAGTATCACGACAATGAATAAAAACAACACTTTACGCATCAAATCCTCCACACTATACTTATTATTCTCAATATAATTATGCAATTTACATTCCTAATAATCAGAATACATTGATTATAGTAGGTAAACATCCACGAGCATTATCAGATGTCAATTGATTTATTGGGATTTTTGCTCTAACTTGAAAATAGAAATGCCCCCGAAATCGGGGGCATCATAAGTTATTATTTGAAATCCTATTTCATAAGGATCATTTTATTAGTAGCTGAGAAGTCTCCGCTGGTCAGTTTATAGAAATAAACACCACTGGATACATTCTTGCCGTTATCATCAGTTCCGTTCCAAACAACATTATGCTGTCCGGCAGTAACTTCTTCATTAATCAGAGTACGAACTTTCTTACCAAGGATATTGTAAATGTCCATGCTGACATGTCCGTTATTCTTGATTTCGTAAGCAATCGTGGTCTCTGGATTGAATGGATTCGGATAGTTGCTGATCAGACGATTTACAGATTGAACATCATTCTGCTCATCATTACCGACTCCACCTGCACTATAAATACCAATATTATCAATGAGGAAAGCAAGCGTTCCTTCCGAAACACAATGGATTCCAACTCTGACTGTCTGGTCTTCGTAGTCACCTAAATCAACCTCTACTCTTGTCCAGCCTTGAGGTACTGAAAGAGGTGTGGAACCTGTTAGAACTGTGAAATCACTTACATCTGTTCCACCCATGGAAACGGCAACTTCAAATTCGTCACTACCATATTGTGTGGAAAGGGATTTAGCCCAGAATCCAACATACGGAAGATTATATAATGTAACAACATCGGAAATCAACCAATCATCGTTTGAACCTGTTTCTGTTGCGAAAGTTGCAAAGCACTTATCGCCACTGAAAGCAGTTTGATACTCTGCCATCGGAGGTGTTGTGCTCTGTGGGTCAAATACGATAAACGGCATAGCACCACCACTTCCCGGGAATGATGTGTTTACTATGCTGTATGTGGCTAAACCATCCAAGTCATAAGTTATCCAGGGATAACCTGCATCCGACCATAACTCACATTCTTCGATATCATCTACAAAAAGGGCAGGAATTTCTTGTTCCTGAACAAGTACGATCAACTCACCGAAGGCAAATGATTCACCTTCTGCATAAACTGATCTGAATTGATAAACAAATGATCCAAATTCATGGTCAAGGAGTGTTAACTGAGTTGTATTGGTTCCGCTAACGAATTGCACGAGTTCACCATCTCTGTAAACATTGTAACCGATGTGATCTCTTGTGAGATTATCGTTATCTGCTTCTCCATATACATTACCCTCACTGTCCATTTTCTGAATTCTTACAGGATTAGGTACATTCCAGGCAACTGTGATGTCTCTGATATACTCTACACCATAACTGAAAATAGTCGGAGGATAGAATGGCATATCAACTGTGACTTCAGCGGGAACTTCCTGACATGGGTCGGACTCTCCGGGGCTGAATAAAGCTTTTACTTCGAAAGTATGCTGACCAAGCGGTACATCTGTTACGATATACTCTAGCTCAGTTACAAGTTCAGGGTTACTTGGTGTAGTGGAATCATCCATATAGATATTATAGCCTTGTACAAGGGTATTGATTCCTTCAAAACCAAGAGTAACATCGTCAATAGCCCAACCTGATGCCCATTCGCCTGCATCATCGGAATGGAAAGCAATAGTTACAGCAGTCTCATCAAGATATTCATCTAAATTAATGGATACATTCTGCCATGATGTTCCGGCCGTCATAGCTGCAAGCACTTCCCAGTTAGCCCCGCCATCTGTACTGATTTCAACAGTGGCTAACTGACCATAAGTACCGTCATAGTAACTGGCAAAGGAAAGAGTGCAACCAAGTAAACCAGATAAATCCATAGTCGGCATTATCAGGTAGTCCATTGAACCATCATCATTCGCTGCATCATCGTTAGAAACAATGTAATAACCATGTCCCGGTATTGCAAAGTACTGACTTCCACCATTCATAGTAACATGCCAACCTGAGGCACTGTTGGTTGAGTTTGTCCATCCGGCTGGGAGTGTTCCACCTTGGAATCCTTCCTCAAGAATCATTTCCGGAGATGCAGGTGGTAACCAAGTTAACCACACCCAGTTTCCGGCAACATCCTGTGTAAGATAGGAAGGAGGAAGAACCAACTCATCAAGCTGAACAGATACTGTTGCAGGATTATCTGGATCAGCAGTTACTCCTGTTACTGCATTATCAATATATCCCTCTTTTTCTACAAGTACATCGTAGGTACCGCCAAGTACATCAACAGTACATTCACCATTGGCATTGGTTGTTGCTGTAAATGAACCGGCATGCACTGTAGCTCCGGCAACAGGAAGATTTGTGTACATATTGGTTACAGTTACATTTATCTCAGAATCAGGTACAATGTCTCCGCGAGAAGCCTGGATGATTGTAAAAGGAGTATCAAGTGTTTGAACCATTACAACGATTCTCAAATCTGTAAGGTTCCAGCTTGGGTCTAAAGTTAAGGATTGAGTGTATTGACCGACTTCTGCTGTAGTTGTCTGAGTAAAATCTTGCATCTCATATACTTCAACAGTACAGAAATAACTGTTTGTTATATGTCTCGTAACAATAAACATAATTTTATTGTTGGTTGATGTAACATTTCCGGTCATCGTCACATCTGCAACAACATCAAGTCCTGTTGCAGTTGGTGAGTATGTGAAAGATAAATCAATGGGACTGTTTGTCGGAGAAATGGCATTGTATCTCCCTAAATAACGGGTATAGCAAGTGTCTCCACCACCAATTTCAGGTATTGTCCCTTGGAATTGAACATGCGGAATTCCGCTTACTCCGTACATATTAGCCCTATCCATTGCACCCGGGCTTTCGTCAACAGTATCAAGTTCCCATATCATTGGAATAAAATATGGGGCATTATCATCATTATCAAGTTCGAGCAGACCTGCTCGAGCATCTGGACAGTATCCTCAAGTGGATGCACTATACAGTTCAGCTACAACGCCGATCTGTGTTGCAAAAGCCATCAAGAACATGCTGACAAAAACTAAAATCATTAGCGTTTTCTTTAGCATTTTGTATCTCCTTCTATTTTTGTAGAATATGCATTGCAAATATCCTTCATTGGAACT
>JAFGVF010000126.1 GCA_016938155.1 Candidatus Cloacimonadota bacterium | reverse complement strand
TAAAGCTATGTAAATACTAACGATAGCATGTGCAGCGAAAAAACAGGTGGACAATTCTCAGAAAGTTATTATGATCCTTTTTGTTAGCTAAAACATGAGCAAAGAGTAAATCAGAAATAACATGTGAGGTATTAAATGGAAAAGAAGAAAGATATGCAAAATGAAACTGAATTAAAGCAATCTGCAGAACAAATTGATAATGAACAGGATGTTGTGTCTGAGGCAAGAGCTCTTTATCTTAAATCTCAAGACGAGTCTTTAACGACTATTGAGAAAATGAGATATTTAAAACAAGCTGAAGAAATGTCACTGAAAGGTTTTCACATTCCGTTGATACTAGTAGCTACAACCGAGGAAGAAGTCATTATTGATATTGAGAAAGCTATTGAACAAGAACCATTCAGAAGTGAATACTACTTCTTTCAAGACATGTATTTCTTTACAATAGATGAAAAAGACAAAGCCATCATAAGCTTTTCGAAAGCAACTGGCTTAAATCCTAATGACCCTCTACCATATCTTTATCGATCTATAATCTATTGTAATCACATGCATGATTTCGATAAAGCAATAGCTGAATATATCAGATTGATAGAATTGTTTCCAGAAAATGATAAATATTACTTTAACTTAGGTAATATTTATGATATCAACCTTGAAGACTTTGAAAATGCTATAATATACTACTCAAAGGCTATTGAGCTTAATCCTTTAAAAGCAGAGTATTACTCAGCTCGAGGATCAATTTATGAAGTGCATCTTCAAGATAGTTTAAAGGCATTACAAGATTATGCCAAAGCTATTGAATTTAGCCCTGAACGGAAAAATGCCTTGTCAACAAAAGGGAGTTTTCATAAGAAAAGTAAGGAATTTAACAATTATCTTAATGTCATAGATATTTATCAGGGATTTATCGAGGAACATTCTGATTTGTTACCAAATCTTAGTGATGAAAGTGCACTCGTAATTACAGAAAGCATTTTGGATTGTTACGGTTATTATTCTGATAGCAGAGAGAATGCTGTTCCTTTTCTTGATTACAGAATAGAATTGCTAATTAAAAGAAATGATTTTGAAGCAGCGAATAATTTAATTGCTCTTGTCTTAGAGGGAGAATACGATTGGGGGAATGAAGGTTGGTGGTTAGAGAAAAAGGACCTTATTGCTAAGCTAACGACTCAGATTGCAATTGATAATGCCAAAATCGAAGAACGCAATCGAATGATGGCAAATCTATCTCATACAATAAAAAACCTTTTAGGAACAATCATTGACCCGTTGATGAACATGAAGAACGGTAAAGAATATGAAGAAACCTCTATCAATAATGCTTTACAAGGAACCCAGTTAATCAGAGGCATTGTCAATGCGATGAGTATGAGTCATTCAGGGTCAATAGATGACTTTAAATATGATATTTTGAATAATGAACAAGGTGCTAAGTCACTTAATAACTTAGTTATGGATGCTCTGAAATACTCAGTGGGCTTAATGCTTGATGATAAGTATTTCGGAAAGTATTTGGAGAAATACTTTGTAACAGATGAGGATCTGTATAAAGCTGAAGGTGAGTGGGCACATACAACTAACACCAATAATATAAACAGGTTAACTGACTTCATTCAGAAATATATGGCTGATATTGAGATAGATATTGATGATGCTGAGGATTTAATTCTTGGCGATAGTATGGGCTCAGCCCTAAAAATGCTGATTATGATACAAGAGATAATCCTCAATGCTGTTAAGTATGCCTCTTTTGTTAAAAGAGACAGTAGAAAGATATCTATTAAGCTTTCTAAAACGGAGGATAATGTAGTGTTTATTGTAAAGAATAGCTATAAATCAATATCCAGAATGAAAACCTCGGGTTTAGGTCGTGAGATAATAAACAGTTTTGCGAAGTTGTTAGAAACAGAGCCTGAGATAGAAATGGATGATTCTATATACTCAGTTACGATAAAAATAAAAAACTATTGGAGGAAGCAGTGAAAATTCTATATGTAGAGGATCAATTACGAGAAAACATACCAAAGATAGAGCTACTATTTAAAAAATACATCAACCCAAAAGATTTGAAGCAATTACAAGAGTTGAATAAGCAAAAACGCAAACCTAAAGAGTTGATTAAAGAATTAGTTGAAGGCTCAGGTAGAATTGATGTTGCCTACTCATTTCCAATGGCACTTGAAATGCTCAGGAACTTCAAAATATATGATTTGTTTGTAATCGATAGGAACTTATCAGAGGTTGAATATGAATTTGAAGACCTAAAGAAATTAGATAATAGATTCAAAGCTGAATTTTATGACCGCTACTTCGAGAGAGAGGGTGATTATATCTTAAATCGACTTATTCCTGAGAATGTTGATGTAGATTCAAAGTTATTCTTCTTAACAGCAAATTCCAAAGATGAACTAAAACGAACAGAATATATTGATAATCATTTCGATTTTGGTGGATTTAGCAAAGATAACATCATAGATAAGACAGATGATAAGGAAATCGAGAGACTGAAATACATTATTGAGAACAATGAAAGTCTAAGGCTAAAAAAGAAGTTTGCTCATGTATTAGGCATTCTAAAAACACTGGATGAAAGACTTGCAGATAACTTTATTGATCTGCTTGTCCACAAAGATGATACTGACCAGAACTCAATCCGCAAGAATTTGACAACTATCCGTAATTTCGTCTCAGATAATATTCTGCCTGATGTAGCGAAAAGATTTATAGCTGATGAGAGTTATTATAAGAAAGAAAACAAAGATATGATTATCACAAGAAAAGTTATTGGTTGGCTACATAACCATAAAGACCATATCTACCAAATAGACTCAAATGTGATTATTATAACTTTTCTCTATAATATACAGAGTATTGCCAGTGACTTTGGAGACCACAAAAACTATACAAAGGAGATAACTTATCCTGCTACCTCATACACAGTAAACGCTCTTCTATATGGATTAATGGATATTATCCTCTGGTATGGGAAGCTGGAATAATTTTGAGAAGTTTATCAGGTTTACATCTTGACATTAATAAGTCAGCTTGTATATCTGATAAAGAAAATAATGTATTGGAGTAATGATGAAAAGTAATAACGGATTATCTAAATTGCCTCCGAAGGCAGATTTGGAAACTGTTGCGATATTGAAACAGCTGAATAAAGCAAACAGGGCTTTGGCAGAATTGAAGGGCATTAGTAAAACGATACCGAACACAGATATTCTGATTAACACACTTGTTTTGCAAGAGGCTAAAGACAGCTCCGGTATCGAAAACATTATTACTACATGGGATGAATTATACAAATCTGATATTAATCTCAATGTTGCTAATCCCGCTGCAAAGGAAGTCAAATATTACAGTGATGCATTGAAGCACGGATTTATGTTGATTAAAAAGCATGGATTCATTTCACAAAATCATCTCGTAGCAATTCAAGAAATAATT
>JAFGVF010000125.1 GCA_016938155.1 Candidatus Cloacimonadota bacterium | reverse complement strand
GAGCTACTGCTAGAAGCGCTTGGTCGATAATTCAGGCTTATTCTGCTAGCCTCATCTACTGGATAGTCATAGCTTGGATTGAGGCCGCTTAAGATTAACCCCATGTAGTAGTTGATACTTTCCTTTTGATCCCAATACATTGTATTGCCCCATATAGCATTTACGATCATTGAGGCAAAGGATATGACACTCATCCCCCTAACATCCCATGAATTCATAGGATTATTGCCCACAAAGGCATAGAGGTTGTGCCGCCGGAGAGGCCAATGGGGTCGCGGTTGACGAAGCGGCCGGTTTCGGGATTGTAATAACGCAGCCCGTAGTAGACCAGACCGGTGGGGTTCTTCGGATTGTGAACCACTAAGGGTCACGAATTCACACAAATGGAAGTCAGTAAGGGAGACTCACACGAAGCAGTGAAGGCACGAAGGGATTGGGGTATTTATCAAAGAACTAATTGAGTATTTAAGCGTTTCATTGGATTCTAAAAGTTACTGTCAATCAGATTGTTCTTTCTACTGATCCTAAAAGTAAAGAGGCCAGGCCTAGGGTTGACTTATATCTAAGCAACCTTCTACATCATTTAGATACAAAAAAGAAGATCCCTCAGCTTTTTTATCGAAATATCCTTCAGGAATATAAAACTTTATACGGGCACCCTCACGCATAACAATCGAAGGATCAAACGACAGAGATCCATTTCTGGAGCCGTCATTTTCGCGATGAGGGATCATAAAATCATAATCACCTTTTAGGCTCATCGGGGACAAAACACTGATATTCGCCACAGGAAATACTTTAGTTACCATGTTGTTTTCAATCACTGAGAAGTATTGATATGATCGATCTCTTCCATAGGAATTCACGACCCCTAAACACTCAACATATTGCTGAAAAGGCCAACCGATTAATCCCTTTTCTTCAAGAAAAGAACCAGACAGAGGAGCTCCTTTCACAAAGATTATACCTTGATCAACTCCACAAGGTTTTTCATCCTTAATCACTCGAATATCATACAAGTTTTCAATACCAATGTATGCTGGAGTAGACCCCTTAAGAAGAAAATCGGTTTTAATATAGAAAGAAATCATACTACCATTCTCCTTAAAAGGAAAACCTCCAAAATTTTCCTGCTCCTCAAACGTAATCGGTATTGCAGTGTCTTTAAGGCTTTCTGGAAACTTAACAAATAGCCAAAGACAACCCTCATGAACATCGCCCCAATTACCATTGTCATCAATTAAAAAACCACTTGATGCATTTGATTCAAAACCACCAGTTTCCGCAATAATAAAAACCTCAGACACCTCATTATGCGCCAATGCAACAATCGGTCCAAATACTGCCATTAATATAAAAATTATAACTTTACACATAAACCTACTGTTCCATATTATGAACTCATCAAAAGCTCCATATTTTTACATCTCTTGGGAGCTTCAATAATTGTCCTTTTGATTTCGTAATAGTTAGATCACTAGAATTATTGTATGTCGAATATTTACTTCGAGCATAATCCTTCCATTGATCATAAATATCTCTACCAATATTAATACCATAGTCCTGATCAACAGATCGCTGCCAATCAAGTTCCATACATTGCCTCTCAGAGGCTGATGAGAGCTTATATTCAGAATTATCAGAAAGGACATAGGCAGCATATTCATTAAGCATAACTGTGAGAATCGCTTCTGCCTGCCCCGAACATAAACTAGTTAGAGAAATATTGCCTCTAATAGAATCTTCATCAACAAATATTCCATATGTATTTTCTCCAATTAGCATAACCATAACTCTTGGGCTCAACGATCTCCCTTGAGTACGTGCTCCAAATGGAGGGTCTCTTAACTCCTGACTATTACCAGATAGTATTGTGATCTTCCCACTTCTTATCAATGCTATTAAATCACGACCAGCCTTCGTACTAGATAACAACTTGAGAACATCAGCAGGAGGATTGCAATACAGAGATTTTATGTAGTTATCCTGAATAACTCTAATTTCCTCTACAACATCTTGGACAGTATAATCATAGCAAAAACTAGTAGACGGATCAAACTCATAATGTTCAGAGGAGTCAGTTAAAGTATATCTATCTGAACGCACCTCAAACGGTGGTAAATAAAGTATTTCTTCTGTATCAAAATCACTTTTATCTTCATCACGATTTCTCGCTCCCACATCGTTACCTGGATTACCATCATAAGAACCATAAAATCCCGATCCAGGCGAGCCTCCGCTATTGGTGGCCGCTGAAGCGTTGGGAGAGCTGCCCGGCTGGGCCGGCTGATCTGAGGAGCTGCCACTGAAGAAACCGCCGATCCAGTTTATAACGCTCCCAATCTTATTGAACACACCGGAGAAGAATGATCCAACAGATCCCCAGAAGCCACCGCCGCTGCAGAGGCCATAGGAGGCTTCGAATTATGAACCACGAATGGACACAAATTCACACAAATGGGAGTCAGTAAGGGAGACTCACACGAAGCAGTGAAGGCACTAAGGAATTGGGGTATTTATCAAAGAACTAATTGAGCATTCAAGCGTTCTTTTTTAGGATTCTAAAAGTTGCTGTCATTCTGCTTGTTCGTCCCACTGTTTCAAAAAGTGAAGGGGCCACGAAGAACACGAAGCGAAAGGGACTCTCAGCATCATTTCCAAGGGATTTCCATTACATACCATCCAACAACATCTAAAGGGAGCAGCTGGACCTTCATTAATGTTTCTATCTCAGACACACATTCTTTATCCTTTACGTAAACGATATGCATCTTATACGCTTTTTTTTCAAAAAGCGATGAATGCTTTAACACATAATGAATAATCGGTGTTTCCTTATTATCATTTACTGAGAAAGAGATTACATAAACCCCCTTAATTCTCATCTCCAATATTTTATCTCTTATCAAAACATAAGCATCTTGATCAGATTTGTTCATCAATTCATACCTATCATCAGCCAACTCGGATTTTCTTCGTTTTACTGATTCAATATCCTGATGTGATACTAGAAGTTTATTTATCTCCAAAAAAGTGGTCTCATTTTCTTTAAAGAATGAAACCGCATCTTCCTTTGTCATTTTCTGCGAACAAGAAGAAAACAACAAAGCAACAATCGTTAATGTTAGTAAATTAATAGTTCTCTTCAGCATAAAACCATCCTTCTATTATGTGAGAAGCATCACCCTTATTATCCCCCCATGTAAAGCCGATATTATTAGTTATATATGAACTAAAACGATCTGAGATTAAATACCCGCCCAAAGTTAAATTATAATAACCATACATGGATAGCATCCCATAGACACTACCTCCTTCTTGCATTATGACTTGGTGGGCTCCTGCACCCATTACAGATGTTTCAAGATTAAAACCCCAGGCATTTGCGACTAACCCAAAATTGAAATTACCAAAATCATCTCTATCTTTTTCAGTAAATCCAGCATCAGAAGTATCTTTTACAAAATCTTCATTTTTCTTATAATCCCATCTACTTGAGTCTGTTACATAATCACAAAAATCTTCCAAAGATTGTTTTTTTGCTACTCTTGCATTTGCT
>JAFGVF010000124.1 GCA_016938155.1 Candidatus Cloacimonadota bacterium | reverse complement strand
CGTAAATTATGAAAAATCTGGAATAGGGATTCTGGGGATAGACTCCTTGTAAAACATAACCCGCATCTGAGAATCCATCTCCATTGACATCTCCAATGGGATAAAGAGAAGTAAACACATCAACTGCATCATCTCCACTACCGCGGAGGATATTATAACTGAAATCAGGGATTGTATCACAAGCTGTGCCACCATAGTAAATCTCTATGGTGTACAAACTATCTGTAAGACCGCTATGATTCCAATACAAACCAAGATCATCATAGCTGTCCCCGTTAACATCACCAAAATTGTGCAATGATTTTCCTATATGCATCCCGGGGGTTCCTGTAATAGTCAAATTTGGAGTTGTACTAAAATCATCTCCGCCATAATAGAAATAGACCTTCCCTCTCTGCCAGGGATTTCCGTCCGGTGAGTATCTATCCGAGCCTACAACCAGATCATCTATCCCATCTCCATTATAATCCATTGAGGTCATGGAAGAACCATATTCCGAGTCCGGATGCTCTCCCTGACTCTCCCAGATTAGGTTCATTACATTTTCCGCATACATATTTAGGCAAAAGATACTGAATAATAATATTAACAAAGATGTGTGAAACTTAGTGGTCATTAATTCCTCCAAAACTTAATCTTACTACATAGTTTTTTATTTCATCCTTAAAATGCATATACTGAAAATATTGGCAAGTCTTTTTTTGAAATCAGTCAGTTGTTGCGTTGCTCTTGTTTTGTCCTCGCCCCACGCTTTGCTGCGGTCTGCTGGGGCGTAGCCAAGCGAAGACCAGTGCAAGTCCAAACCACCAGACCTTCACCGCAACGAAGTGTGGGGCGGGGATGGTACCAACGGGAGTTCATAGCGAAGCAGTGACTTTCGAAAGCGTCTCTATGTAGTTCAACCATTGAAAGGTCTGGGACCATTTCAAAGGTTTCTTTAGGGATGCCGAACTCTGATTCGGCATATCGAACAAAGTTCGATCAATAAAGCGACTGACAGTCGCTGTGGCTATCTATGACCTGCAAAGTCGCATGGTTTTATAAAAACGGGGTTGCTATCAAAAAAAATTTGACAGATAGAAAAATAGAACTATATTTCGTATTACAAGAATCTAGGAGAAGAATGATGGGAAAGCGAGGAGCAGTACTACTGATTGTAGAAGACGATTTAGAGGATCAAGTGTTGATTAGAAGGTCGTTAAATCATGGAGAATTTGATGATGAGATTCATTTTGTAGAAAATGGTGAAAAAGCCATTGACTATTTGTTTAATAGGAATGAGTTTTCAGATATATCAAAGTATCCTTTTCCCGATATTTTGTTTTTAGACTTGCGTATGCCCAAGATTGATGGATTCCAAGTTTTGGAGAAGATTAGGAAAAATCCCAAGTATTTAGATTTGCCTATCTATGTATTCACTACATCTAATTATGAACGAGATAAGCTTAAATGTTACGATTTAGGTGCTAATGAGTTTGTGACAAAGCCAATGAGTTATCAGGAGTTTTTAGAGCAATTCTTAATTCTGAGAAGAAAGTGGGATAAACAATAAAGAAAAACTTCAGGGATTACTAACTAGTATATTATGAAAATTAGAAAAATACTACAGGTAAATGTTTTTATTGCAATAGCCGTAATTGTTATATCATTAGTTTCAACCATTTTTATTAGAAGTAAAATTGATGAACTGCATCTTGCATTGACCCAGATTGAGGATACTCAATTGGAATTGGGAAGACTCTCAGATATCTCGATGAAATATATGGTTTTTGAGAAAGAAGATGCTATAGAAAAGTGGAATGCAATTTAGGAGAAAATCCGAACAAGTATTGGTGAATTACAAAGTGACCAAATTGATTCAGGGAATCTTATGAAGATTAAAACTCAATATGAATCATTAGATTCTCTTTTCCATAAACTTAGCAAAGAAAAGACATTTAATCAGGGTAATGAGACATTAGAATCAGATTTTATCATTATTGACGATAAGATTCGAGAAACTGCTAGAGATATCAGGTTAGATATCTTCAATAGATATATTCGATATAATAATCTCATAAACTTCTCCCTGTTTGTTGTAATCTTATTTTTTGGATTACTCCTAACTTTCTGGATAGTGTTCTTATTCAGAAAAATATTGATCCCATTGAAGAATATTGAAGTGAACATGAGAAAGATATCCGAAGGAGACCATGAATTGCGCTTACCCATTAGCAGTGATGATGAAATCGGACATTTAATCGGATCCTTTAACGATATGACAGGAAGAGTTGTATCAAGAGAAAAGTACTTGATTCAACTAAACAACACTTTAAAGCGTCAGAATGTAGAGTTAGATGAATTTACATATATTGCCAGTCATGATTTACAAGAACCTTTAAGAAAACTAATTTCTTTCTCAGCCTTACTGGAACAAGATGTTGATACTGAACTAAACGACAGTGCAAAGGCAGATTTAGAATATATAACAGATGCAGCGAGTAGAATGCAAACTTTGATACAAGATTTGTTAACCTTTTCAAGAACAGGTAAAAGCGTAGTGAATAAAGAAACCATAGATATGAATGCTCTTGTATCTAATGTCTTAAATCTGTTTGATGATAAAATTATACAGAAAAAAGTCAAACTTATTAACTGCACATTACCGGAAACAATGGGGGATCCGGTATTAATTTCCCTAATTTATCAAAACTTGATTCAAAATGCAATTAAATTTAACAATAATGAGAATCCTGTTATTGAGATTACCTATGACAAAGTTAATGGAAACAATGTATTCGGTGTTCGTGATAATGGAATTGGTATCAAAAAAGAATATCAAACTCAGATCTTTAAACCTTTCAAAAGACTGCATAGCAGATACGATTTTCCGGGAACAGGTATAGGATTAGCTATATGTAGCAAGATTATTGAAAAGCACAAAGGTGAAATCT
>JAFGVF010000123.1 GCA_016938155.1 Candidatus Cloacimonadota bacterium | reverse complement strand
TTGACGGGTCACAAAAACAAATCTACAGTGACAATAATGCGGGTTTAGCCACGATTACAAAATGTAAAAAATCTTTCAACCACGAACCACACTGACTACACGAACGAGGAAAATGCAATAGATAATGTTCAAAGAAAGATGAAAGGCAATTCTACCGAACTTTGAGTAAGTTTACAGGGGCGAATTGCGTTCGCCCTATCTTATCGAGAATGGGAATGGCACCATTTGAAAGGTGGAGATTTGTAGGGGCAGTGCCTTGTGCCTGCCCGTAATGGAAGTACTGCTTCAGCTGTACTCTTGAAAAGACAGTGCAGCTAAAGCAGCAGCACCAAACACGAAAAAGATGCCGACGGGATGTTGTAGTATCCTGTCTATTTCGCATAGCCCTGAACTCACTCCGTTAGTATTGGTGCAAGCTCAACATACATGGTGTTCCATTCTAATCCTTTTAATTTTGGTTAACGGAATTGCCTGAAAGCAATGAGTTGTTACTTCTTGAAGTATAAAAATCTTTTGCACTTGACATTATATGCTTTTTCTAAGTTTGATTAAACATCAATCGTTTAAGGAAGATTATGAATCTATATAATAAACTGAAAGAGACAGATAAGTTCTTTGTTATTGCCGGACCCTGCGTGATTGAAGATGAGAAGATTACGCTACAAATAGCTGAGAGTTTAAAAGAATATACTCAGAAACGAGGTCTTGAACTTGTATTTAAGGCTTCATTTCTGAAGGCAAACCGTACTTCAATCGGTTCATATGCAGGACCGGGAATATCCTCCGGATTAAATATTCTCCGGAAAGTTAAAGAGGAGTTTTTACTGCCAATATTGACTGATATTCATGAATCCGAGGACGCAGTTCCAACTGCAGAGATTGCTGATATTATTCAGATACCTGCCTTCCTGTCCCGTCAGACATTTCTGATAAAAGCAGCCGCTGCCACAGGAAGAATTGTTAACATTAAGAAAGGTCAATTTATGGCACCTGAGGACATGGAATCAGCAATTGAGAAGTGTCTGGATTTCTCTAATAGTAACATTCTTTTAACTGAACGGGGAACTACTTTCGGTTATCACAATCTGGTAGTGGATTTCAGGAGTTTTGCCATAATGAATGATATGGGGTATCCTGTTGTTTATGATGTAACGCATAGTTTACAGCAACCATCATCAGGTAAGACTACAGGAGGAACACCTCATTTTGCAGAAATGATGGCAAGAGCAGCTCTTGCAACAGGAAAGGTAAAGGGTTTGTTTATTGAAACCCATCCCAACCCATCCGAAGCAAAAAGCGATTCAGCCACGATGTTGCCGTTAGGTAAGTTTGAACAGATGCTGGATAGATGTTTGGAAGTGCTATGACAGATTTCAATAAAATCAAGATAATCTTTACAGATTGCGACGGGGTAATGACAAATAACTCCATAATCTATGATAATACAGATTATGAAATTAAGAACTTCTCGGCTCGTGATGGCTTGGGAGTTAAACTTTGGCATTTAGCCGGAGGATATATTGCCATAATAACCGGTCGTAAATCTCATGCCCTCCAGAGAAGAGTGAATGATCTTAAAATAGATTACCTCAAACAGCAGATAGTTAACAAAGTGAAGTGTGCTGAGGAGATTTTGAATGAGCTTAATCTTGATTTCTCGAATGCAGCTTTTATCGGGGATGACTTTAATGACTTGCTGTTATTAAAGAAGGTTGCCTTCTCAGCAACTCCCATTGACTGTGCTCAGGGAATATCACAACATGTCGATTATGTTACTACAAAGCCGGGTGGTCGCGGAGCTTTGAGAGAACTGATTGATTATATATTACAAAAGCAAAATAAACATGATAAAGTCATTCAAGAATTTCTTACATATCTTAGTAATAATTAGTACACTTTGCTTTACTTTTGTCAGCTGTACAAATGAGCGAGACAGTAAAGATGAGATAATTACAAATGCCGGTCCTGAAGAGTATATCGAAGGAATCGAAGTTTACAACTTAATCGGTAAAGTATATGATTATAAGCTTAATGCCGAGGTTGTTAAGAATTATTACTCACCCAAGCTGACCATTGCCTACAAAGTGAAGCTTGATTCCTATGATAAAGAGGGGAAGCACGATTCTTATATCGAATGCGATTCGGCTTATGTTGAGAATGATGCCGATTTAATCAAAGCCTATGGTCATGTATATTTTGAAACTCCAAACGGAATAGTGAAAACCGATTATATATTCTGGGATAAGCCGAATGATAAAGTGTTCGCACCAAACAGGGTTGTGTTAAAGCGTGGAGATAACGAAATTACGGGTTATAATCTTCGTACCGACTCCAAATTCCGTATAACGAATATGGATAATGTAAAAGCTAAAGGGACTGTGGATGAGAAAAATATTAATCTGTAGTCTTTTCTTGTTATGTTTCACTCTCCTTAGTGCTGAAAGTGAAAAGAACTATCGACTTATTCATTCGGATAATGTTACCTTAATCAATTCCGAAACCGGATATGTCAGCAGGTTTGAAGGCAGTGTGCACTTCTTCTATGGAGGTGTGGAGTACAAGTGTGATCGAGCTATGATTTATGAAGGAAGAGAATTCGCGTATATGTATGGTGATGTACACGCTAAAGTCGATACTATGAATGTAGTTGCCGATAGCGTTTCTTATGATAAGAATAAGAATATCCTATATATGCGGGGAAACATAGAGATACAGGAGTTTAAAGATAAGAAACTGACTCGGGAGTTTTATTCTGACTATGGCGAATTTGATAGAAATATCAAGTTTTTGAAGGTTAAGGATAATGTCCGTAGTTTCAGTTATATCGACAGCGTTTCCGCTACATGCGGATATGCTGAATTTAACAATACAACCGGTTATGGGTATATGCGATTAAGCCCAGTATTATGCCTGACAAAAAAGGATTCTTTACAGATTAAATCGGAAAAAGTGGAGATTTTCAGCAACAATAACAAGTATGTTGCATCTTTTAATGTGCAGGTTGACCATGAATCATTTACTACTACGAGTAGCTTTCTTATCTATTTCAGTAAGGAAAATAAAGCAATTCTCACGGGGGAACCAGTCTTTCATTCGGACTTTGCAACCGGTCAAGCCGATGAGTTTACTCTGTTTTTAGAGAATAACAAGCTAAATAGAGCAGTATTAATGAATAACTGCTTGGTTAGATACGCTTCAACAGAGGGTGAGCCACAAAATAACTGGGTGAAATCGAATCGCATGGAGTTGTTCTTTCAAGATGATGATTTGACACAGTTCAATGCCACCCAAAATGTTTCCTACTTTTACGACCAGGATGAAAACAAAGAAAAACGACAGGAAGCGATGCAGATGTATTCCGATGGTGATGAGCTAAACATCTGGCTTAAATCAAACAATCGGGTTAAAAGTATGGAGCTGAACGGTAGAATAAACGGCAAGTACAAGTTTTTCCAATAGTTATAAAGCAAAAATAATTCCAATTCCATGATTCAATTAAAAATAATTGAAATTTTTTCTGATTATGTCTTGACATTTATACTATATTGTCCCATAAAAGAACTATGGAGCAAGAAAAAAATAACATACGAGCTGACAAGCTTGTAAAGATATATGGGAAACGAAGAGTTGTAAACGAACTCTCTCTAAACATTACCCAAGGAGAAGTTGTCGGTGTGCTTGGTCCCAATGGAGCAGGTAAGACAACTTCCTTCTATATGATAATAGGATTAACTAAGCCAAACGAGGGTAAAGTCTGGTTCAATGAGACAGAAATAACCAGAATGCCAATGTTTAAACGAGCTCGTTTGGGAATCAGTTATCTCGCCCAAGCACCTTCAATCTTCCACAAAATGACGGTTGAAGAGAATATAATGGCAATCCTTGAGACTCTGAAAATCAATAAAAAAGAGCGTCATCGCAGACTTGAAGAGCATCTTGAAGAACTGA
>JAFGVF010000122.1 GCA_016938155.1 Candidatus Cloacimonadota bacterium | reverse complement strand
CGGTAGTTCTTAATGCAAGTTCAGGCGGTATTCTTTATGCTACTCAGGACATGGACATTACAGAGATGGTTATCCAAAGAATGGATGCCGAACAAGGCACAACCACCAATATCCCTTCATCTACGACAAAACCAACCGATAATCCGAAACCAACCCCAACTGAGCCATCTGGCGGAAAGAAATAGATGAAATCTTTCGGATTGCAACTCACCCCTGAGTTAATTGTTTCGCAATTACCCGGAGAGCTGATAAAAAGAAAAGATGCTGTTCTGGATAATGTTGCCGAACTTTCTGAGGCTACGGAGAATTCAATCTGCTTCTATGAGAATGATAACTTCTTAGAAGCTCTGAAATCTACGAATGCCGGTTTAGTTTTTGTGAAGAATGAATTCAATGAATCGCTTCACCCGAATACTAACTTCCTGAAAGTTGAAATGCCCTATATTTACTTTATGATGCTGATAAAGACATGGCTATCCTTAGATAAAGGTGAATTCGTTCCTTATATCAGCCCTAAGGCTTCCATATCTGAAAAAGCCACTCTTGATTCTCATGTTATTATAAAAGAAAATGTGGTAATCGGAGCTAATGTGAAGATAGGCAAACATTCGGTTATCGAAGCGAATTGCGTGATTATGGATAATGTGTCTATAGGTGCTGATTGCCATATCTTTCCCAATGTTACAATCTACGACGACACAATAGTGAAGAATCGAGTCATTCTTCATGCCGGTGTTGTTTTGGGAGCGGACGGATTTGGCTACATATATCATGAAGGCATCCAGCAGAAGGTTCCTCAGGTTGGGAAGGTTGTAATTGATGAAGATGTCGAAATAGGTGCAAATACCTGCATAGACAGGGCAGCATTAGGCACCACTTATATTGGTAAACATACAAAAATTGATAATCTGGTTCAGATTGGACATAATGTACAGGTCGGGCAGAATACAATGCTCTGCTCTCAGGTAGGCATTGCAGGCAGCACTAAGATTGGTGACTTGGTTTACATGGCCGGTCAGGTTGGATGTGCCGACCATATTACCATCGGTGATAATGTTAAAGTCGGGGCAAAATCCGGTATAGCGGGAAATGTGGAGTCCAATAAATTGATGTTTGGAATACCTGCCCGTGAATCAGGAATAACAAAGAGAATTATGGCTTCTGAGCGTTACTTACCCGAATTAGTGAAATTCTATAAAGAAGCCATGAAAAAGAGAGAAGAGAATGCAGGAATATAAACAAACTATCGGCGGGACAATAAGTTATACCGGTATCGGTTTGCATACCGGTGAGATAACTACTATCACTTTCAAGCCTGCCGGTAAAGATGATGGTATTGTTTTTGTTAGAGTCGATCTCCCGAATATGCCGATTATACCGGCTGATATTGAGCATGTTGTTGACATCTCCCGTGGTACAACCATCGGAATAGACGGGGCAACAGTATCCACTATCGAGCATGTTCTGGCTGCGATTAAAGGTCTGGATATCGACAATATAAAAATAGAAATCAACGGACCTGAAGCTCCGGTCGCTGACGGAAGTGCAATGCCTTTTTTGAAACTTCTGAAACAGGTGGGCTTAGTTCAACAGGATTCGATAAGAGAGTATTTCGAGATTGAAGAACCGATAAACTTTACATCTGAAACTGAGAATGTAGATATCGTGATTGTTCCCTCCAGTGAATTAAAAGTTACTTTCCTGGTTGATTATCAGCATCCGCTTTTAGGTACACAATACACCTGGTTGCCTGATTTAAGCTACTTTGAAAAAGAGTTTGCATCTTCCCGTACCTTCTGCTTCGTGAAAGAGATTCTGATGCTCAAAAATGCAGGACTTATAAAGGGAGGTTCTCTCGATAATGCAGTTGTAATCGGCGAACCTGATATTGACCCCGCACAGTTGGAAGAACTTAGGAAAGTATTCAACTATAAAGACCCGGTTGAGATATCAAGTGAAGGAATCATTAACAACACGCCTCTTCGATATTACAACGAGTTTGTTCGACATAAAGTTCTGGATTTAATCGGTGATATTGCTCTTTTAGGTGTGCCGATTAAAGGTCATATTCTCGCTGCTCGTTCGGGACACAAAACAAATGTAGAGTTAGTGAAAAAGCTTCGTAAAATTCAACAGAAACAGCAACTCCAAAAGCTTTACCAGAAACGCAGAACTCAGAATATTGTTTTTGATATAAATGCTATACAAAAGATTCTACCACATCGCTATCCCTTTCTGTTTGTTGATAAAATCGTGGAATTTATCCCCGGTGAGAAGATAATCGGGATAAAAAATGTTACAATAAATGAAGAGTTTTTCCAGGGTCATTTTCCCGGACACCCAGTCATGCCGGGTGTACTTATAATTGAAGCGATGGCACAGACCGGCGGGATTATGCTACTCAATAATCTGGAGAATCCACAGAACCATCTGGCTTACTTTGCTTCCATTGATAATGTAAAGTTCCGTAAACCGGTGTTACCTGGAGACATACTTCGTTTCGAATTGACCGTTATTTCTTTAAAACGGAATCTCACCAAAATGCATGGTGACGCCTTTGTCGGAGACACTAAAGTCTGCGAAGGTGACTTCCTGGCAATGGTTGTAGATAGATAGTTATCAGAGGAGTTAAATGAATTACAAAGTCCATCCAACAGCAATTATCGACCCCTCAGCAGTTATCGGAGAAGGGTGTGAAATAGGTCCGTATTGTATTATTGGACCTAAGGTAATTTTAGGTAAGAATAACCTGCTTCTCTCACATGTGATTGTTAATGGTCCAACAACCCTTGGTGATGGGAATAAGATTTCCTCTTTTGCCGTCATAGGTACAGACCCGCAGGATTTAAAGTATAACGGAGAAGACACTTTTCTTGAAATCGGCAATAACAATACGATTAGGGAATCCGTAACTATCAACCGTTCTAACGGACCGCATGAGCCTACAAGAGTCGGGGATAATAATCTACTGATGGCTTATGCTCATATTGCACATAATTGCCAGATTGGAAACTACATTGTGATTGCTAACTCAGTAAACTTTGCCGGTCATGTTACAGTAGGTGATTTTGCAATACTGGGTGGACTAACAGCCATACATCAGTTTGTAAAGATCGGTGCTTATTCCTTTATTGGAGGCTGTTCTGCTGTTAAGAAGGATATTCCTCCTTATGTGCGTGGACAGGGCAACCCATTTGAAATACACGGTCTGAATGGTGTAGGTCTGCTCCGTAAGGGATTTTCATCAGAGACAGTAATGGGTATAAAACGAGTTTATAAATTGTTTTACCGAAAAGGTCTTAATACTACTCAAGCAATCGAAGAAGCTGAAAAAATGGATTTAACTCCTGAACAGAAGCTCTTTGTTGAGTTTGTAAAGAATGGAGACCGTGGTCTGACTAAATAGTTGATGATTTTTGCTTGACATAAATTCGGGCTTAACTTTTTTAAAACAACTCTTGGGGCATTAGCTCAGCTGGGAGAGCGCTTGACTGGCAGTCAAGAGGTCAGCAGTTCGATCCTGCTATGCTCCACCAAGATTTAAAGCCGTCGAAAGACGGCTTTTATATTTATACTCGAAAAAAACTCTACTGATATAGCATCTCAGAATCTTCTGGATTATCTAAATCAAATCTGATTAAACTGCAAACTCCCCTTTCAGAAGCACCCTGAAAAGCAAGAGTCTCCCCTATCTTATCTTTCCAACAGCCGGTAAGACGGGTCGATTCATGGACATGACCGTGTAATGACAGATGAAATCGATACTTCTGGAGAAGTCTTTGAATAGCTATACTCCCGATATGTACATCCAGCGGGACATGGTCTATGAACTTACCGTCTAACGCTGCTCTATCAAGTTTTGTTTGGTATGGAGGTGAGTGCATTAATATTACCGTCATATCTTTATTGAGCCCTTCCATCATCTCTTCAAGGTCATCCTTTATCGTGGAGTATTGAGCCTCATAATCAGATATGGGAATTGAGCGATAACCCTCATCGGGAGGAATACATCCAACATCAACAAAACGGGAAACATCGAACTTCTCCCAGTCCTTGTTTTGAAAGGGAGTGGGAGGTACAAAACCATATCCAAGGATAGTGTATTCCTTAAATCGTACTATTTTCTTATTTACATAGTTGAGTAAGCCCGATGTTGATATGTCTAAAAAAGAGGACTCTTT
>JAFGVF010000121.1 GCA_016938155.1 Candidatus Cloacimonadota bacterium | reverse complement strand
TACAATTATTGCTAACCTTTCACCCTTCTTGCCAACCGACAAGATTCAGTTCACAAGTATTCCCTAATTGGTAAGGGAAGAAGATAAGGTAGTGTTCCAATCAGTGTGCCTGGGGTAGCAGGTCTTCATCGAAGTTTTACATCTTAAAATTACACTTCTATAACAGAACAGTTTTTAGAAAGTAATCATAATTAGCAATTTGGGTTATCTACTACTTCTATTTACGGCTGACCGCTTCCAACTCTCTATATTTAATGTTAAACAAATTGCTTATAATTGCATGCGAATTTCCCGTAATCCGACCACAAGTTTTGCTTTTAAAGTTATAGAAGTAAGAATCATCAATAGGAAATGTTTTCGTTTGATCCAAATTCTGATACGTGCCGTATAAGCGGAAGTACAACATACTGTACAGGCTATCATTATTTATTCTATAATAGTAAGGTGCTGACATATCCTTAGGAATTTTGTCACTTACCGTTAAAAACTTATTAAAACCAATGAATTTCAAGTTTTCAATCTGGTTTGTGGAGTCAACTCCGAAGAAGCCACATATTAAGTTAAAGTTGGAACAGCTTGCGTCAAGGGAAGTAAAAGTAATTTTATACCAAGAAAAATCATCTTGTCTGTCATAAAATGCAAAATCACTACAGAATAAGACTGGGTCATCTGGGACTATAACCTTTGTTTTTGAAGAATCCCTCACCAATTTTATTAAAGATTTATTCGCCGAATCAAACATAAATCCATACTTGCCCAAACCTTCCGCAATTGTCGATATAACTTCAATATTACTTGAGTCAAATCTCGATTTAATAATTAACAGTGATGAGTCATACTTGGCGGCTAATATTGAATCTCGTTCAGCTTGATTCTTAATATTCTCCTCGTTCTTTTTAGCTTCTGTATTCTCGTTAAATAAGAATTGGATTATCAATAACAGCAGGATTATCATATTAATCGAGATAAGCGTCCAACCGTTTTTTTTAAGAGCATGAAACCCTTTACGCCTATCATCAGTCAGCTTTCCTTTGGTGGTTATAAATGTTGAAACCGCCAGTAGGATAGAAAGTAGCACAATAATGGTAATCTGAACAGCCATCCAATGCATTCAAGATCGGGTTGATGATTTGTATTATTGTAAAGTTAAGTTTTTTCATATGTAGGATACCCTACTTCTTGATTAACTTTAATGCTCTAATACTATCCATCATGCACCTCATAATATTGCACACGCTGCAAAAACATTTCATAGTGTGCCGGAGTAAAATGACAAAATCAAAGCACAGATGAGATTAAGGTTTTAGGATTAATCCTGGGCTATAGTCCGGTAATCAGCACAATAAGGAGTAACAATGAATTACTCCTCCATTTCTTTTGCCATCTCCGTAGCAGTAAATAATGTCTGGGCATAATACACAGATAAAACCTTGGCATAAGAAGTAGAAATAAAGCTTATCGAACTTAGGCTTTCATGATACCGTTTCATGAGATCAGGATTGTTAATGGGTATGCAGAGGTAGTATGTACTGACACCTGTCCAAGAATCTGACTTTGCTATTACCAAAATTCCGGCAAGTTCGTCAGCCTCTTCTCTTATGAGGACTTTAAATTTAAAGCCATGACTTCCTTCTTCCCATTCTCCCATATCCTTTATTATGTATCCCTTCTTCATATCCAATCCTGATTCTAACTGGATCTTATAGCCCTTAGTGAGATAATTATACTCCTCTTCAGTTGTTCCTTTCGGTTCATCTACTGGATTTTGCCCCAAGGCGGTCACACAGACAAATGACAATAATAATAACAATGTTCTCATAGCCTTAATTTGTTTTGTATTGCATTAATTAACTCTTAAAAATAATGGTTTGTTCTACAATTACCAAATGTTCAAAATTTATAATGTCACCAATTATATCTTAATTATAAGCTGTTTATCTTGGCATATCTTTCGGCTCAACCATTACCATTAATACCACCTCCAAATGTCAATATAGTTTGCGGCAGGAAGGGTTTGGCTGGTTAGCTCCTTTAGACGCAATAATCACTCACATGAGTTTCCTGAATTACATGCACTTTCTCCTTTGTGACAGAATCCTTTCCCGGTTTGCATTTATATATTTTACGAAATGTCCTGACAGATTCTGTTTTGGATTTTTGCTCTTTAAAGGGACCAGTTCCCTTCATTGCTCTGGCAATCTCATTGAGTTTTTCATGAATGTAAGCTCCGCAATAGGAACGTCCTACATCAAAATGCAAATTCAGATACCTCCATAGGTCAGATAGAGGGTCTCTGGAAAAAACGTCAACTTGAAACAGTACTTTATTCAACTCTTTGATGACTTGCCCCTTTTCGATAATTGGTTTGATCTTCCCTTCGACCTTTTTAACATCAATTGGTGGTTGCGCCAGTAACCAGATCTTAGTCTGTGTTTCATTGAACTTACCCTCCACTAACCTTGGATCTGTAATATGACTCCTCATTACCTCAAGCGCATTCCTAAGCTTCAAATCTCTGAGTTCTGTCTCAACCGCTTTAATCCTGATTTTTTGCTCATTACTCAGTGAAGAATGAACAGTGAGCTGTTTTACATCAAAATATAGCTTAAGGGCATGAATAGAATTTCTGATATCCACATAAAGTCTCTTGAAGGCACTATTTTGTATTCTGAGATAATCAAGGTTAAGATTACTGATGACCACATCTCCATTCCTTTCCCTGAGTAATTCCACATTATTGATAGCACAAGAATCAAGCATAGCTTTCTTTATGGCTTTTGCTTCAACATGAAGATTTAGTTTGCCGAACTCTTCATTTATGGCATTTAATACCTTTTCATATGCCTTCTGCCGGTTATTTAACAAGGTTTCAAACCCCGTAGTATTAGTAAATCGTAAAGGATCAAGATTCAATACGAGAGTCTGTGATAAACTCTTATTTCTTACACGACCAAGGATTTGCCGTATTTTCGCGACTGAAATAAGGGAGGTAGGTAACGAAGTGTCTGTGGCTACAAGTGTGTGGACGGTCTCTTCTGGTTCCTTGACATCTATTCCAACAAAATAAGCTGAGGTAAAGAAGGTTACTCTTTGATGGAGTAGTCCACCACTTATCTGAGAGACAGGATAGGGATTTATCTTTTTATAGCTTTGGGGACTGCATAAAATGCCGGACTCATTCCGAATAGACTCCGGAAGAAGCTGCAGAACCTTAAGTATTCCCTCAATACTATTGAAGGCGATGAATAGCTTATGTCCTGACGGAAACAATTCTACGATTTTTTCTGATGTCACCTTAAGGACACTGTCAGGCGCGTAAATAACTTTTAATACAGGCTTTTCATAGTTTGCAACTACTATCTGTGTAAGCTTTTCATATGTCAATTTGGAGTTCGAAAATGTTTCCAGTGTTGCTGAAACAAGGCATCTACGGTCCTCCGGGAAATTATCATATATGTCAAGACACTCCTCAAGCTTTGGTCTGTAGCTTGACTCGGTTTGAAAGGAGTCAATCTCATCCATCATAAGAAAAAACATATATGAATGGAGCTCAGATTTCAATTCCTCATATAGCTTAATAAAGCTATCCGCAACCGCTGCGATCTTGACCCTTTTGCCTGCCTTGAGATCACCCCGGATCTTGTTACTGTTGGATGGTTTAATATCTTGGAATGCGCTGCCTATATAATGGATATTGTGATCAAGTGCTTTAGTGGCTGCGAGGGATCTGGTTGGGAATACGATTATGGAGTTCCGTGACTGATCAGTCAATTCCATATGGGTCGCACCAATATTGGGCACTGATTTATCAATCTTTCCGTAGGGCAAATGCTCAATGTAATCGCTTAACCTCTTACCGTTTTCAATAGTTATGATATCTGTTGTACCTTGTTTTACTGGGGTTTGCGACGTTTTGGGCATTTTTCAGCTTAAAATTGTACTATATACATCTTGTAAATACATTATAATAACCTTATAATCAATCTATTATAATAAAGCCTGTTTCATAAGCATACAATCAAGTCTGTTTTACACATTGCTATAATAAAAGAAATAGGAGGAATGTGTACCAAGTCATTTCCCCAACCCTTACCAAACGCATAGTTTGGTTCATATAATAATGTGATTAAGATGCTTGACCATTAAAAACGCTTCTTGGCTGGTATGGAGGTGGTACCACGCACTCGCAGTCTCATTCCCTACCAGGACTACAATTTTTCTACATCCTGAAAGCCTGACTCGATTGGTTATCTCTGGGGCTACAGACAGTTTCCTATAAAACCGGAT
>JAFGVF010000120.1 GCA_016938155.1 Candidatus Cloacimonadota bacterium | reverse complement strand
TGTGTCAGTAATTCTAAGGTATGTAAACCGATTGAAAAGATAAACCGAGATGAAATCAATGCTATGCCTGAACAGTCTCTTCGGCTCTAATCTTGATAATTACAATCAAATTCTTGACGAAAAGGTGTAACGCTAATTCATTTCTTTCATTAAGTAATTGGAGGTTTGCATGCAAACTAATGGAATAATATCATCAACCGCTAAAGTTGGAGAGAATGTTACATTCGGAATGAATGTTGTCATAGAGGACGAAGTAGAAATCGGCGATAACTGCTTGATTGGGCATAATGTGGTAATCTACCGTGGTTCAATAATCGGTGAAGGTGTGCGGATAGATGCTAACACTATCATTGGTAAGAGACCTCTGAGTTCTCCGAGAAGCATCTTTAAAGTTGCTGAAAATATGGAACCTGCGAAAATCGGAAAGCTTTGCCAGATAGGAGCAAATGTGGTTATTTATTGTCAGGCAACCATAGGAGACAACAACCTTATTGCAGATTTAGCTACAATTAGAGAGAATGTGACGATTGGTAATCTGAATATAATCGGAAGAAATGTATCAATAGAGAATTTCGTGGAAATAGGTGATAGGAACAAGTTTGAAACAAATGCCTATATTACTGCTTACTCCAAAGTAGAGGATTATTGCTTTGTAGCTCCATGCGTGGCAACCAGCAATGACAACTATATGGCACGAGATAAGGAAAGATTCAACCACTTCAAGGGTGTAACAATAAAACGGGGTGGCAGAATCGGAGTAAATGTTACGATTCTCCCAGGAAAAGTAATCGGAGAAGATTCTCAGATAGCTGCGGGAGCACTTGTAACAAAAGACACAACTCCGGGTAAACTTTGGATAGGTTCGCCGGCACGAGAGGTTAAGGATGTTGCCGAGAAACAGCGTTTGGAGAATAATCTGGATAAATAGTTCGCTAGTGGACTGGGAGGTTTTATGAGAACTTTAGTGATAATCCCGACTTACAATGAAATTGAGAATGCTCCAAGAATTGTGGAGTATGTTCTCGGATTGAGAGAAGATATAGAAATACTGATTGTGGATGACAATTCTCCTGATGGTACAGGTGAACTGATGGAGCAGATGAAAGTGGATAGTCCACGCCTGCACCTGATGAAGAGAGCAGGTAAATTGGGACTGGGTTCGGCGTATGTTGACGGTTTCAAGTACGCCCTCAAGAAGGGATACGATTTTATCGTTGAAATGGATGCTGATTTCTCTCATAATCCTGACGATATACTTCGTATGCTTAACGAAATTGAGCATAATGACCTGGTAATCGGTTCTCGCTACAGTGAAGGGATTAATGTTGTAAATTGGCCCTTCAAGAGGCTTTTATTAAGCTATTTTGCATCCTGGTATGTTCGGATTATTACAGGAATGCCCTTTAGTGACCCAACTGCCGGTTTTAAGTGCTATCGTCGTAAACTGCTGGAGAATATAAATTTTGACAGTATCATCTCTGATGGATATTCCTTCCAGATTGAGATGAAATATCGTGCCTGGCAGAAGAAATTCAGGATTAAAGAGATTCCGATTGTCTTTACTGAACGCAGGGACGGACAATCCAAGATGTCATCTGAGATTGTATATGAAGCGATATGGAATGTCTGGAAACTGCGGTTTATGAAGTTAAGTTGATGAGATGACAGAATATATTGAGAAGTTAGTTATAGAGAAGCCGGTCTTTGGTGGATACGGTTTGGGTTTTCATGAAGGTCATGCTGTGTTTGTACCAAATGCTCTTATCGGGGATATTGTGAGAGTTAAGATAAAATACAGTAAGAAAGGTTCCTTGTTTGGAGACATTGAGGATTACATTGAACATTCCCCTGATTACACAAAACCGATATGTGAAGTATTCGGGAGATGCGGTGGGTGCAATTGGTTGAACCTGCCTTATCTAAAGCAACTTGAATATAAAACAACCATTGTCAAAGAGATTCTGCATGAACTGGATTTTCCGATTAAAGCAGTGCAAGGTTCCCCTGTATCCAACTTCTACCGAAACAAAAGTTTTCTTCCGATAAGCGGTTCATCAAAAGAACCTAAAATCGGCATGTTTGCAGGTCAGACTCATGATGTTATTGAACATGAAACATGTATGTTACACCCGAAAGTCTTCGATGATATAGCTGATTTGATCAAAGCTTATATAATAAAAGCAAATGTAAGTATTTACGATGAAGTGTCAGGTAAAGGAACTCTCAGACACCTTGGAATACGATACTCGGAGAGAACAGGACAAATAATTGTAATTCTTGTGACTAAAACGAAGAAGCTGCCGTTTACCAAGCAGTTGGTTCATCTTTTACAAGAGAATGTAAAGAATTTAGTCGGGGTAGTACAGAATATTAACAACGACCCCGGTAATCGGATAATGGGGAGCGAGGATATTGTTTTATATGGAGTACCGTATATTGAAGAAGAGTTAATGGGGAAGAGCTTCAGGCTCCATTATCAATCCTTCTTTCAAGTAAACACTTCCCAAGCGGAGGCAATGCTGAAGTTTGCTGCGAAGTTCCTGCAATCGGAGAGCATACTTGTTGATGCTTTCTGCGGAACCGGCAGTATAGGAATTGCTCTTAGTGAGTACTGTCGTAAAGTGATTGGAATAGAAACGGTTACTCAAGCAGTCGATGACGCAAGAGAGAATGCAAAGAGAAACAAAATACCTAATTGCAAGTATTACTGCGGTACAGTGGAGCATCTCTTACCGCAAATCATTAAGAGTTCTTCTCCTGATATAATTATCTTTGATCCTCCCCGGAAAGGTCTGGATGCTCAGACAGTGCAACTTATCGTTGATTCCACAATTCCGAGAATTATTTACATCAGTTGCAATCCTTCAACTCAGGTTCGTGATTTGAAGTTAATGGTGAAAGCCGGATATCGGCTTGTAGAAATGCAGGCATTTGATATGTTTCCGCATACCTGGCATATAGAGAATGTTGCCTATCTTGAGAGATTATGAAAAAGATAATAGGTCTTGCCGTAATAGTAATGTTGTTAACCGGATGCGGTCTTACGAAATCAAAAGATGCAGACGAATACGAGATAAAGGATTTGTTTGCCCAAATCTCTTATGATTTTCTGACCTTCAATCTGGATGGGATTTATAATAACTATGCTTATGATTACTTTCACAACGGTGGGACAATATTCACTGAAGAGAATTGGTGGCGTGATAAAAGAGATTCCTACTTCCAGGTAGTGTTTGAGAACATAAGAGTCAACAGAATCGGGGATTACTTTGCAGAAGTGAGTTTCATCGTTACCTTTTCAGGCGATAGCGGAGATTTTGTCTATGAAGAACCCGGGACATTCGGTAATCTGTCTTATCTATACAAAAATAATGGAGTTTGGCAGTTTTACGGTAACCAAAACGAATAGAGATTTAGTTCATAAAGAGTAACAAGCTGAGTGCCATCAAAATCATACCGCTAACAAGACCATAAATACTCAAATGATGTTCTCCATACTCCTCGGCAGTAGGCAATAACTGGTCAAGAGAGATATACACCATGATACCCGCAACTGAGGCAAAGATAATCCCAAAAGTTACATCATTGAAAACCGTTCTCAACAAGAAATAGCCTAAAACAGCTCCAACAGGTTCAGATAATCCTGAGAGGAACGAGAAAATGAAAGCCTTCTTCTTACTCCCGGTTGCATAATAGATCGGAACAGATACGGCAATACCTTCGGGAATATTGTGAATTGCTATGGCAATTGCTATGCTTACACCAAGAGTAGGGTCTTTCATGGCTGAAGCAAAGGTTGCAAGTCCTTCGGGGAAATTATGAATAGTGATAGCTAAGGCAGAAAGAATGCCCATTCGCATTAATCCGGCTTTGTTTCCTGAACCTTCAAGAGATGATAACGATTGGATTTCATGAGGATTCTCGTAGGAAGGCACCAGTTTGTCAATCATGGCAATCAGGAACATCCCACCGAAGAAACCTGCTACAGTAAGCCAAGTACCCGTTTTCATTCCATAAACTTCACCCAAGGCAAAACGAGCTTTCTGGAAAATCTCAATGAATGAGACATAGAGCATAACACCTGCTGAAAAGCCAAGCGAGACTGAGAGAAATTTGGCATCAGTCTTCTTGGAAACAAAGGCGAATAAACTACCAATGCCGGTGCTGAGACCGGCAAAGATAGTTAAAGAGAGGGCAAATTGTACATTTGTCACGAGTTATCTTTTAAATTTAACTGTTTTATTACGACCGTTTTGCTTACCTTCATAAAGTGCAAGGTCAGCTTCTTTGATAACTTCATGAACTTCACGAAGTTCATTGAAAGTACTATAACCGATAGTAACGGTAATTTTGAAAGAAATATCTTTGTATTCGAATTTGAAGTCTTCAACAGCCTGTCGGAGTTTTTCCGCAGCAACACGGGCACCTTCTTCGCCTGTTTTATTAAGAAGAACCAGGAACTCTTCTCCGCCCCAACGACAGATACTATCAATTTTACGAAGAGAGGTTTTAAGTAAAGCAGCGAGAGTTTTGAGAACATAATCTCCGGCATCATGCCCGTAAGTATCGTTGATCTTCTTGAAGAGGTCAATATCAAGCAACAGGAAGGAGAAGGGGTTCATTTCACGCTCGAAGAGATTAACAGCATCCAGCATCTTCTCTTCCATATCTCTTCTGTTGAATACCTTGGTTAGAGGGTCTATACGGGAGATTCGTTCAATCTGGTCATAGGCTTTCGTCAATTCAAAGTTTTTACTCTTAATAACTTCATGAGCTCGTAACAGTTCATTATTGGAACGAACTTTGCCTACATAGCTGCGAATGATGAGTACCATATTTACAACGACAATTACGAGGAAGAGGATTAAAAGGGCATTTCTTGCCCGTAAAGCTTTCATCTTCTCTTCACTTATCTGCTCACTTATCATCTGCTGATATAGTTCATTTTCCTTGTCGGTCAATTTTGACATCAGACTCCGCATAGAGCTTTCTTTTTCTTTTATCTGTTCTTCGGTAAGCTTCAGTTTTGATTCAAGCTCTTTTTCTTTCTTTTCATCTTTAATGAAAGTGACTTTGGGTTCCACTTTGGTCTTAGCTACAGTCTGAACCTTTTCTTTTGCCTCATCCAGTTTCTGTTTTTGTAACAGTTCTTCCAGACGACTGCGTTGCTCCTTGTTAAGGACATCCTGTACATTCGGAGCATCTTCCCCCATCAGCTTCTTCAGGTCTTCACTGACCTTGTCAGCTTGTGCTAAATAGTCATAGGCTCGTTTGTAATCATCAACATCGTAATAGATAATTGCTAAAGCATATAGAACCTGCATCTCTCCGGTTTTATCATTGTTCTTCTGATAAAGCTTGAGGGATTGTCCATACAAGTCTGCTGCTTCGTCCCATTTCGATTGCCTGTAATTGTACTCAGCAATTTTATTGATGACCGTGATTTTACCGTAATCATCTTTTAGTTTGGAGTAAACAATGAGAGCTTTCTTATAGGAGTTAAGTAGCTTGTCATCCTGTTTCATCTCTTCATAGGCTTGCCCCATAATGAGATAAAACTCTGCTTCATACTTTGGTAAATCATTCTCTTTTGCATCAAATGCACCGGTTTCAGCATACTGGATACTCATTGCAGGGTCTTCCAGAAGGAGGGCTTTTGCTTGTTTCAGTAGGTTTTCCAGTAGGGCAGTGTGGTCAGTACTTTTTTTCTGGGCAGTTAGCGTTAAAACTAAAAGAAAGATTAGAACAATAAGAGCTGTCTTTTTCATTTTCCACCTTTACTTTATATGGGATACTCTCATATATCAATCATATTGAATCTATTTTGATACTGTCAAGAAAAAAGATTTTGGAAAGTCAAATATTTCCTGAGAAAGTCCTATTTCCCGCCAATCAAATCTCCGAGACCTCCCAATATCGAGCCTTCACCTTTTCTGCTTCCACCTGCAACGGGAGCATGCTTGATTATTCTGTCGGCAAGTCTGGAAAAGGGAAGTGATTGCAACATCACAGTGCCTGTGCCGGTCAAAGTTGCAAGAAATATTCCTTCTCCACCGAAGAGCATTGATTTCATACTACCAACCATCTCGATATTGTAATCAATACCTGAAGTAAATCCAACCAGACAGCCTGTATCAACCAATAATTTCTCATTGTTCAGTTGCTTTGTAACGACTGTTCCTCCTGCATGCAAAAAGACCATCCCATCTCCGGTAATCTTTTGCAAAATAAACCCTTCTCCACCGAAAAATCCTGTTCCGAGTCTTTTCGTGAAAGTTATGTCTATCTTTGTACCGAAAGCAGAACAGAGATAAGCATCTTTCTGACAGGTAATTGAGTTGTTCACTTCATTCAGATTAATCGGGATAATCTTGCCGGGGTATGGGGCAGCGAAAGCAACGGTTTGCCTCTTAACACTGTTATTAGTAAAATGTGTCAGGAAAAGTGATTCCCCAGTCATAGCTCTTTTAGCACTCTGAAAGAGCTTCCCTGCCAGACCTCCTTCAGTCTGAGAGCCATCACCGAGTTTGGATTCATATCTGATTCCTTCATCCATCCAGTTCATTGCTCCGGCTTCAGCTATAATCGTCTCTCCATTATCGAGAGTAATCTCAACAACCTGCATATCATCGCCAAGGATTTTGTAATCAATTTCATGTGCACGCATTATAAGCTCCTTTATCTGATTTTCTGATAATGTACCGTTATCGCACCATTGTTGGTCGTAAAAAGTGTATCTCCTGTCCTGTGTTTCAGAGGATGGAGAAAGTAAACTTCATTCTTCGAAGCCAGTTTTGTAAGTTTACCTATTAGATGAACTCCTTTTACTCGGACTCCATAAGGAGGATTAGTCACTATGATATGTCTTTTCAAAGTGCCAAGATAATCTGCTATATCTTTTACTTCAAAATCAATTATATCGCTCACTCCCGCACTTTCTGCATTGAATTTACAGGTCTTTATCGATTTCTCATCAATATCGCTTCCCTTGAGGACAATCCTGGGATTTTCTATTACTTTCTCCATAAAGAAAGCTTCAACTTGTTTAAAAGTATCCTCTTGAAAGAGGCTCCAGTTCTGGAAAGTAAAATCTCTGAAGAGGGAAAGAGGTTGTTTCTTTGCCTGTACTGCCTTTTCAATCAGAATCGTACCTGCTCCGCACATAGGGTCAATAATGGGCTTATCCGAGTCAGGGATACATCTTAACATCGCAGAAGCTGTTGTCTCTCGAAGCGGAGCTTTCTCTCTCCACGGCATATAGCCCCTCTTATGAAGATGAATTCCGCTTGAATCTAAACTTATGGTAAACTGATTATTTTTAACATTCACGATAACCAATTGTGTATCCGGTTCATCAGGAGAACCAACAATTTCTATCTCATGTTTACAAGCTTTGTTAAGAAAGGCAATAAGGGTCATGGCTATTGCTTTTTCATGATAGAGTTTCGAGGATACGGAGTTTATATGAAAGCAAACCTTCTGATTAACGATGTAGTAGTTCCACGGGAGATTGTTTAGCTTCGCGTCCAACTCTCTGAAAGTAGTTGCAATAAAGGAATCTAATCTGATTACAAAGCGGGAGAAAATCCTGCACATCAGGTTGCACTTTATTAGTGCCGATTGGTGTCCGACGAACTCAACACCACCTTTAAGTTTAAAGTATTTGGTAATTCCAAGTTGTTCCAGCTCCTGACAAGCTAAATCCTCAAGACCTGGCTGAACTATTCCGAGTATAATATATGGTTTCATGCCTGAATTTAAACTCTATGAACGGAATAAATGTCAACAGAATTTCAAAACTAAGTTTGCTTCTTCTCATAAGACTGGTTAAAGAATACACTCGTCAACTACTAAAAAGATAGACTGGCAAGTATGCGTAAGAGAGCTATAACCATTAGAACCGAAAAGAGTTTGAGGGAATGAGCAAAAACATGGACTTTAGCAGTCGAAAAAGGAATAATTTCCTGTTACTGAAAGTAATTGATTGACAAATAAAACATTATAATGCTTAATATCATTCGATATCCGAACTATCGTTCAAAGTTAAATTGCAGAATCAGAGAAAACGGGGAATTGATTAGCCAAATTGACGAAAAAAGCGGGGAAAGCGATGAAGAGATTAAACTTGAAGTTCTTCTATTTATCCTTATTTCTAAGTATTTTGTTTTGTTTAATTGATGCAATACAGAACTATATGATTTTTGAAATTTCTATATGGGATGCTCTCTTTCTCAAAGTTACAAAAGCAGAATTAATTTTTAGAATTACCGCAACAGTCGTGTTGTCATCATTTGGACTTTTCGTATCATATTACTACACTAAATCAAAGAAGCTAATCGCTGAGAAAAATCAGGCTTACACTAAATTAGCCGAGATAGTAAATCAAACACCCATTGGATTGATGATAGCAAGTATTCAAGGCGAAATTGAACTGATAAATGAAAAATTCAATGAGATAACCGGATATAGCAAAACGGAAATGAAAGATGCTGATGACTGGTTTAAACTTTTTTATCTCGACCAGATAGAAAGAGAAATTAATAGCAAGAAATGGAGGCAGGATTTAAAGTCGGGATTAGTGAATTCCGATTATAAAAAGGGTGTAGTCCGAGAAGTGCATTGTAAAGATGGTTCTTTAAAGACCGTTACTATTTCTGCCTCGATCACCAGTGACAAAATAGTTGTAACCATGATGGATATTACAGAAAAAATTGAAGCAGAAAACAAGGTTAAAGATAAAGAAAGACAGTTAAGGCAGATAATCGATATAATTCCTCATTTTATCTATATAAAAAGTATTGATGACAGATACTTATTGGTTAATAAAGCGGTTGCCGAGTTTAGTGGTTCAACTGTCGAGGCGTTGGAAGGAAACAAGATTTTCGATGAACCGGCTATTGACGAGGATATTAATCGATTCCGAGAGACCAAAAGACAGATTATCTCAGGGGAAAAAGAGAGACTTGAATATTACGAAAAAGTTACTTATCGAGATGGAAAATCCATTGAGTTCAGGACTTTGAAAGTACCGTTTTACTTCAAGAATTCTGATGAGAAATATGTTCTCGGAATTTCTGTTGATGTTTCTGATTTGAAGAAAGTTGAGAAGGAACTTCTCGAGAAGAATCAACTCCTCCAAGCAGAAATAGCTAATCGAATTGCAGCAGAGCAGAAAATTAAGGAAACGAAGAAAACTCTTGGAAACATAATTGAAAACAGTACAAACATGTTTTATTCCCATGACTCTAATCATATTCTAACTTATGTCAGTCCTCAAGTTGAAACTCTTCTGGGATATAAAGTTGAGGAAGCCTTAACAAAGTGGACTGAGTTCATTACTGATAGTCCTGTTAATGATATTGCAATTGAATTGACTCAGGCAGCAATCGATACGGGTATTGCTCAAAAGATTTTTGAACTTGAATTAAGGCACAAAGATGGACACAAAATTTGGGTAGAAGTTAGAGAAACACCTATTGTTGAAG
The DNA here is from genome assembly GCA_016938155.1 of Candidatus Cloacimonadota bacterium. GTDB lineage: Bacteria > Cloacimonadota > Cloacimonadia > Cloacimonadales > JAFGVF01 > Zophobacter. The sequence goes on along the minus strand of JAFGVF010000120.1, from coordinate 377 downwards.
AGGGAAAAACAGTTGCAATTGTCGGTGCATTAGCTGATATATCTGAAAGAAAAAAAGCTACCGACGAATTAGCCGAGTATCAGAATAATCTTGAGAAGCTTATAATAGAGAGAACGAAACGACTTGAAGAGAATACAAAAAACTTGGTGGAATCTCAAGAAGCATTGACATTTCTACTCGAGGATGTCAATGAATCGCAGCGAGAATTGGAAAGAGTCAATACCAATCTAAGAGCAGCCAACAAAGAATTGGAGTCATTTTCCTATTCTATTTCACATGACCTCAGAACACCATTAAGAGCTATAAATGGATTCTCGAAACTCCTTTTAGATGAATATAACGCATTATTTGACGACGAAGCGAAACGCATGTTTGAT
>JAFGVF010000119.1 GCA_016938155.1 Candidatus Cloacimonadota bacterium | reverse complement strand
GTTTCATTGCATTCATCATATCGTAGAATACTTTAGTATCCTTGTCAATGGCTTGCAGTGAAAGCTCTTTTATTTTCTGACCGGCTTCAGCAAGTTCCATTGCTTCCTGCCAGGCATCTTCGTATCCTTTTTTGTTAATGGTCAGGTTGGCAACCATAGCTGTTAATGAACCCGATAAGGAAGAACATAATGCAGCAACACTACCGCCACCAGGTGCAGGGGAGTCAGAAGAAAGTTCATCACAGAATCCTTCGACAGTCATGTCAACCAGCTTTCCTTCTTGTTTTATCGCATACTCGATAACCTTCTTATCAATGTCAATCTTGCCCAAATCTTCAAGTCCCATTGACTGAACTGCGGTTTCAATAATCATTCTTTCAGGGATACCGGCACTTTCGCCAAGCTTATTCAAATAGTATTTACCTGCCATTATGATAGCATCTTTAGGAATCAAACCGACAAGCTCGCTACCTGTGACAAGGATATTCATTTCTGCTGCAAGTTCACGCACTTTCTCAAGTACGATATGGGGAGGAGTTACTTTATAATTAGTGAGATTTATTGAAATCTGAGCACGATTATAGGCATCAATATACCATCCCACAGCTTTGCAATAAGTGAACAATCCCGGGATTTTTACTGCATTACCTTCTTCGTCCTTCAGTGTTTTCCCGTTATCGTCTTTGGCGGGACGACCGGCTTCTCTGATCATCAGAGCTAACTCATGAGCTTTTTTCTTATCTCTTGTATTCAAATTGATATTGTAGGCAATCAGGAACTCTCTTGCACAGATAGCTGTTGCACCTGACTTAGCATTAAAAGTATGAGGACCGTAATCCGGTTTCCATTCAGGTTTACCAACGCGATCAGCAAGCCCTTCATATTCACCTTTTCTAACTTCTGCAAGATTTTTCCATTCCGGTTTGGAGGCTGAATATTCATAAAGATACACAGGGATATCCAGTTCTTTACCGACTCTTTCGCCTAAGGCTTTAGATAAATCCACACACTCATCCATAGTCATTCCAGAAACAGGAATAAAGGGACAAACATCTGTTGCTCCCATACGCGGATGCTCTCCGTGATGCTTTCTCATATCTATAATTTCGGAAGCTCTTTTTATAGCCTGAAAGGCTGCTTCACTCACAGCTGCCGGTTCTCCGACAATTGTGAATACAGTTCTGTTGGTGTCGGCACCTGGATCAACATCTAAAAGTACTGCACCATCCACTGCTTTTATTGCTTCTGAAATCTTAGCTAAAACTGCTTCATCCCGTCCTTCACTAAAATTCGGTACACATTCAACAATCTTCATTACTCCTCCGGTATATCTATTTTTTTGTAATTTTTACTTTGATTACTTTCTTCTGAGTTACCTGCAGAATCTGGATAGTGTATTCGTCTAATTCAATATACTGACCCTGAACTGGTATTCTCTTTATTTTATCTATAATGAAACCGGCGATTGTCTCATAATCACCCTCAGGTAACTTAATCTCATATTCATCAATCAACCGGTCAACTTCCACATCTCCTTTAACAAGCCAGACATTATCGCCCACTTTCTCAACATCCCGTTCTACAACAATATCATATTCATCTTCAATGTTGCCAACGATCTCCTCAATAATATCTTCAATTGTTACAATTCCCTCTGTACCACCGTAGGAATCAACAATAATCGCCATCGATTTCTTCTTCGACTGCATCTCTTTTAAGAGTTCATCAGCATCCATTGTTTCCGGTGCAAAATAGGCTTCATGCAGAATATCTTTGGCAATCAGGTTTTGCTTTTTCGATTTAATGATGTCATAGATGATAAGAACACCGACTATATTGTCGATGCTTTCCCTATATACAGGATATCTCGTATAGCCTTCTTTTCTGGCTAATTCGATTATCTCATCAACGGGCATATCTTCAGGAATGGCAACAATATCCGTTCTGGGAGTGATAATATTTCTTGCTTCCAGATTAGAGAATTCGAGGGCATCCTCTATCATCTCCCTTTGAGGGTCTTCAAAAGATTGTTGATGCTCGGGAGAGTTGAGGAACAGGGCTAAGTCATCTCTGGTTAAATATGCCAGACTTGAAGATGTTCTCAACTTGAATACTTTTGTCAGTCCCGTATTGATTAATGTAACGAACTTTACGAATGGTGTGAAGAGAGTATAAAAGAACTTCATGGTGGGGAAGAGGGCTGGAACAAGCTTATCAGGGAAATCTCTGAACAGGGCTTTCGGAACAATTTCTCCGACCACAAGAACAACAACTCCGAGTAAAATGGGTACCAAACTTGAGGTAAATGCTTCCGTTCGATCTAAAAAGAAGGTTGTAACGGATGAGATAATAACCTGTGAGATGTTCGTTCCAAAAAGAGTGGTTCCCAAAAACCTATCCGGCTTCTCAATAAAGGATAGTAATTCTTTACTCTTTCTATCTCGTTTTGCATGTTGCTCAAGCTTCAAGCGGTCAACAGAGATCACGCCTGTTTCATAGCCGGAGAAAAAGAAGGACAAAGCTAAAGCAATAATGACTATCAAAAAGGCTGCAAATAGCCCCATTTAGTTTTCTGTCTCCATTTTAATTTTCAATTTTCTCATTTCTATAGGCAATCTTTAGAGCTTCGATGAACTCATCAATTTCGCCTGCTAAAATATCGTTGAGTTTATATGATGTCAAATTAATTCTGTGATCAGTCACTCTTGACTGGGGATAATTGTAGGTTCTGATTTTTGCACTCCGGTCGCCCGTACCCACTTGAGAACGGCGTTGAGTGGCAATTTCAGCTTCTTGTTTTGCCAATTCAAAATCGTATAAGCGAGCCCTGAGAACCTTCATCGCTTTATCTTTATTCTTTAACTGTGATTTCTCATCCTGACAAGTTACTACCAGTCCGGTAGGAATATGAGTTAATCTAACTGCTGAATCTGTTGTGTTGACAGACTGTCCTCCATGACCGCTGGAGCGGTAGAGATCAATCCTTAAATCGCTGTCACTGATTTCGATATCGATGTCTTCAACTTCAGGAAGAACTGCTACCGATACCGCAGATGTATGAATTCGTCCGCTTGCCTCGGTTTGGGGTACTCTCTGCACCCGATGAACTCCACTCTCAAAACGCATTGTCCCGTAAACATTCTCTCCAGAAACCTGGAGGATAATCTCTTTAAATCCTCCGATTCCTATCGCATTGGAACTGATTACCGAGAGCTTCCAGCCTTTCTTTTCTACATAATACTGATACATTCTGAATAGGGAAGCTGCAAAGAGAGCAGCCTCATTTCCTCCGGTACCTGCTCTTATCTCGATTAACACATCTTTCTCATCGTTTACATCTTTAGGAACGAGAAGTTCCTTCAATTGAGAAGATTTCTCTTCCAACAATATTTCTGTTTCTTCAATCTCCATCTTTGCCATTTCCAGCAGTTCTTCATCTTTTTCGGTTCTGAGAAACTGCTTGGTTTCGCTTAAGTTTTTGGCAATCTTTTCCCATTCGTGATAGCAGTTTAGAATAGCTTCTAACTCTTTAAATCGTCTGGAAATTGCTCTGTACCCCTTTTTATCAGTCATCTCTTTGGGGTCATAAGCCTTCACTTTTAGGGCTTCATATTCCGTTTGAATCGCTTCAAGCTTATCCTTTGGAATCATTTATCGTCTCCAATAATCGTAACATTATATTCTGAAATATCCATATCGAGGGCAGCTTTCATTGCTACAACTGCACATTCCACCATTCCGTCCTCAGGAGGTTGTGTCGTGATTCTCTGTAAACTCATCCCGGGAATGGTCATCAGCTTTACTAATGGATGATGCAGATTTTTCCCCGACATCTTTAGAATCTCATAGGATACTCCTGAAATCAGCGGGAAGAAAAGAAGATGATAACCCAACCGTACCAATACATGCGGTGGCTGATGGAAAATCCATGCCACTGCCATTGTATCGATGATTGAGAAAATCAGAATACTGACTAAGAGCACAAAGAACATGAAGCTCGTTCCACATCTCGGGTGCAGAGTAGTTTGTTGCTGTACTGATTCAATATCCAGTTCCGACTCTTTTTCGTAGGCATTGACGCTTTTATGCTCAGCCCCGTGATATTGAAATACACGATGAATATCTTTCAACTTACTTATGATAAGCAGATAAATTACGAAGAAGATTATTCTCACAACGCCTGCAACTAAGTTAAAGTAAAGATTCTGCTTGGAAAGATGCACCCAGTCGGAAATCTTATAGGGAAGGACACCAAAAAGGAGGAAGGCAAGACCAAAGGCAAAGATATAACTGAGAACTTCAGTCAGTTTCTCAAATCCTTCCGATTTCTCTTTCTTCTTTTCATCCTGATTATCCAGTTCCCATCGATTAGCGGAAAAGGTCAGGGTTGCGATTCCTATCTTCATCATCTCGATCAACGACACAAAACCGCGTATTAGGGGTAACCCCAGAATTTTATGCTTTTGAGTTATACTCGTAAATGGTTCTTTCTTCAGCTCAATGGAATTATCTGCCCGACGAATGGCTGTTGCGATATGCTCCGGACCTCGCATCATAACGCCTTCAATCACAGCTTGACCACCTACTGCGATACTCTTTTTCTTCTGCTCCATTATTTCTCCGTATTTGTGTGGGAATAATAAAAAGAAAAATAGCACCACTATTTTGATGAGAGTGATGCTATTAAATTAAAAGTGGCTATTTGGATGTTTCTCTGTTGTACTTCTTGTTGAATTTCTCTACTCTACCGGCTGTGTCGATTATCTTCTGTTTTCCGGTAAAGAAAGGATGACATTCGTTGCAAATCTCAACAGTTAGGTCTTTCTTGGTTGATGAGGCTACAAACTCATTTCCACAAGCACATTTCACTGTTATCTTCTCATATTTCGGATGAATATCTTTCTTCATTTTATAGCTCCTGTTATTATAATCTGCATTTAACGGACATATTTTTTCCCAATAGGTTGAATGTCAATTCTTTTCTTTCTTTTAACTTATACATTGTGAAATCCTTCGCCCTCGAAGGGAGAGGGTAGGGTGAGGGGGGTATCAGCTTGCCCAGAAGCAAGTGCTAACGAGTTTGAGGCTAAGTGGTAGCAAACTTCAAAATTCATTGGTCTCACCCGAATTCACCCCGTTCCTATTGGTGCGAACTCAAGACCATCTGAAAGGTCTTAAAGGATGTTCAGGATTCTTCACGGTTTCAGCCATTCCTTGCCCGTGCAGGCAATCAATCGGGCATTCATATATGACTGGTCCATAGTCAGGACGGTTCGGGCAATGTAAAAGGATTGTTGTTCATTATCGAAGGCAGTTTGTCTATCCAAAACAATCGCCAGATCAGGTTTGTTGTCCGGATTTATCATGATTAGAGGCATTAACAGTTGAATTTTATCCTTATGCCAGATTGGCACACTGAAATGATAATTTCGTCTAATCATCTTAATTGCGGCTTCCACGGCACCGTAAAGTGTGTTACGGATTAACAGCGGATTGCGTTTGAATTCTGCCGGGAATCTGTCGATATTATCTTCGATGATATGCTCGTAATTTATCTCCAATTCCAGTTTATAATCAAATATCAAGTCTGACGGATTGAGGATATATTCAGCCAATTCCGGCGACTTGGGATAGTACTTCATCTTATCGTCATTTGATTTGATGAAATCTTGGAAATACCAGTCGCAGGCATCACCTGTTTCATTGAAGTTTCGAGAGAAGGTAGCAAAGATATCGTTTCCGTATTTTGTCTGGAGTCCGGTATTAAAGCATGCCCAACTACCCTCTTCGTTAAAGACTATTTTCCCTTCATCCTGAAGTCGCATGAATGTATAGTTCAGATAGTTTGTTAAAATAGGGATATCCTGATTTTTGTATTTATTCCGTAAATTTTCCGTGCTGAAATTCCAAGGCTCATCATCAGCTAATTCTGCTAATTTTTTAAAAGGGGTTTCCCAGGTCTCGCCACTCTTGTTATCGAAATAAAAGAATGCAAATGCACTCTTATACTCCTGATCATTACATCTTCGATAAAGACTGGCATACTTTGGTTTATTTTGCATTTAACCTCCCATGTTTGATTAAAACTTACTTTAAAAAAGATAAATGGAAATACCGACAATCAAAATTTATTGCGATTTTACTTGCAAATAAATGACACAATTTCCGGATGAAATCCATTTCAGATGATTCGGGAGTTTATTATGAAACTTAATTTAGCCAAAAAAGAATTGATATATATCTGGGGGGCAATGTACAGCGTGCTTTTCGCTCTTTTAATCGTCTTGATGGGGAGATTTGCCCTGAAAACCTTTCTCTGGGTTCTTGCTGTTTCCATGCCGATTTTCCTTTTCCTCACTAATCAAATGGTTGAAGACATTGTGATTGGCATGAAACAGATTCCTGTCTGGCTCAATCGAATCATTATGAGCTTATTCTTCATACTTCCAAGCTTTATCAGTTTTGCCTTTGATGCCAATAAAGTCGAATTTTTCAATGATACCGATATCCGACTCGACTTCGATAGGGTACTCTGGATAGGTGCCATTGTAGTTACAATGCTGATGTATAAAGCCTACATCGTCGGCTGTTGGGTCTATACAGCCTGGCTCCGTCAAAAAGGCAGGCTGAAGGACTGAATCTTTCCAGTAAAGAACACATTCCTTGTCAGCTCGCAGCATCTTCAGCTATTAAAAAAGCTTATACATTTCTCCAAACCGCAGGTTTGCGTACAGCAAGCATCCTGCTTGCTTCTTTGTACCACGACTCTCCTGGTCGTGATTATCTCCTGAGCAGGCACCAATACGAGCAAAGCGAGTTCGGGGCAATGCGAAAAACACGACTCCTGAGCTCGCACCATTACGAGCATCGCGAGTTCGGGGCAATGCGAACATTGCAATATCACAACCCAAAGGATACTTCTCAAGAACCTTTTGTCTGCTAAAAGCAACCAGTAACCCTTTTATCTGTCTACTATTACAAGCTACTCCCGCTTGGGTGAAATTTGTGGGAAATTGAGGAAAATTTAATGTGGAATAATGAGTTGGGAAATTAAAAATCGGATGTTAATAAACGCCATGAAAGTGTGAATATTATGAGATTTCACGACATCCCATTGAGGATATCGAATTGAAGCCGGACGCCCATTTCTTTTTGATAAATCGAGAGTTGCGACAAATATCTTGACTTATATCCACTCCAATAAAAAGTGGGGCAAATCATTAGAAAACTTAGGAGTATAGATATGGCGAAGAACCATCGCGGTAAATTATTAAAGCAGACAGTTCCCGGTGCAGGCAGAGGTACATGTCCGGCATGTGGTCGTACAGGAATAAAAGTGTTACATGAAGTTAAAGCCGGAGAAAAGACCGTTAAAGTATGTAAGAATTGTCGTCACATTGACGGAGCTAAGTTAAGCTAAAACCTTAGCCACGCCTTAATTTTGAGAACCGTTTCTTAGGAGACGGTTTTTTTCTTTTTTATATTGAACACGCAGCCAAGAAACTTTTGGAGAATAAAATTTGACAAGCAGTAGTGTTAAGTGATTTTTGGTGAAATTTATTATTCGAGGGAGTAACATGAATAAAAATATTGCCTACTGTGGACTCGATTGCAATCAATGTGATGCGTATAAAGCGACTATGAATGATGATGATGAGTTAAGAAACAAGTTAGCTGAGTTTTGGTCAAAGAATTCCGGTATGGAAATTGATCCCATGGACATCAGTTGTACCGGATGTAAAAGTGATGGTGTACAAATAGGATATTGTGCAGAGTGTGCCATCCGGCATTGCGGGATAAAAAAAGGTTTGGAAAACTGTGCATATTGTCCGAATTATTCCTGTGAAATTCTCGATACCTTTATCGGCGATATGCCTACCAACAAGGCAAGAGAGAATCTGGAGGAAATCCGCAGGTAACTAATTCTTTCCTCAATCTGAAGCTGAGGTAAATGATGGAGAAATTTAAGAAGGATGTTCAATACTATAAGTTTTGTGCTTATGGTTTTCTCAAGAGTCTGCAGTTTTTTGAGATATTCATAATTCTTTTTCTCAGAGAAAGAGGGCTCTCATTTACAGACATCGGCATATTATACGCCATTCGGGAAACTTGTGTATGGCTTTTGGAGATACCGACAGGTGCTTTAGCTGATATTATCGGGAGAAAGAAAACAATGATACTTTCTTTCTCTGCCTATATCATCTCCTTCGTGATTTTTTATTTAGGGTACCATTTCTATATACTTGCCGTAGCGATGGTTATTTATGCTATCGGTGATTCACTTCGTTCAGGAACACACAAGGCAATGATTTTTGATTACCTGAAGCATGAGAATATGTTGCAGTTCAAAACTCAATACTATGGATATACCCGCTCAGCATCAAAGTTCGGTTCTGCCTTCAGTGCTCTGTTTGCAGCTTTTGTAGTGTTCATAACTTCTGATTATGGAACAGTCTTTCTTGTAACAATTATACCTTATCTGCTGAATATACTCCTTATTATCAGCTATCCCAAATATCTTGATAAAAGCAGCGTCCACGAGAAAGGGTTCAGCTTAAAGGACTACACCGACACTCTGAAACCTGTACTGAAGGATAATCGAGTTTATGCTGCGTTTGGGATGATTTCCGTCTTCGATGGCTTTTTTAAATCAATTAAAGATTATATCCAACCAATAATCAAAGCAGCTGCTGTAACACTAGTGATTTCAACTGCTTTCAATAAAAACCAGAATGAGGCAGTTACTGTCGGCGTTGTTTATTTCGTTTTATTTATCCTGACGGCATATTCATCCAGAATGGGTTCGACTGTAGCCCAAAGCTTTAAATCAGAGAGATTTTATCTGTTTATAACAGCAATTAGCGGAGCTTTACTTGCTGTGTTCACCGGTGCTGCCTTGATATTGAGAATGCCTGTAGTAAGTATAATTCCTTTCATTTTGATTTATATGTTGCAAAATATGAGAAGACCAAGCGGTGTTTCCCTGTTTGCTGATTTGACAGATTCTTCTGTGTTGGCAACGGCTCTTTCTGCAGATGCCCTTGTTCAAAGTATCAGTGCGTCGGTGTTGGCTATTGTTACAGGTGTTCTTGCTGATCGGTGGGGGATAGGAGTAGCGATTATAGTCTTATCAGCAATAATGATATTATTCTGGTCAGTTTTGAATGGAATCCTGATTAAGAAAGAGAGTAAATAGTGGTTGAATTTTTGAAAATACCGGATAAAATATTAGCAATTTAAAAATAACAGTTGACAAGAATTTCGTATGAATAAATGTGTGCCTGTCTTTACCAATCGGTAGATACAATTAGATAGTGTGTCTCATTTCTTGATTTGTTCAATAGTGAGTTCGGAGCCCTCACCGCATTTGATGGCATCGCATGCAATTTATCCGCCCGGGATCTGCTGTTGATTATCATTTTCCGGGGAATCTTAAGGATATAAAAATGAATATTTACGTAGGAAACATCGCGTACAGCCTTTCCGAAGCCGACATGAAGGAAGCTTTTGAAGCATACGGTGCAGTTGAATCTGCTCGTATTATCTCTGACCATGATGGTCGTTCCAAGGGTTTCGGTTTTATCGAAATGCCTAATGCAGACGAAGCAAGAAATGCTATCGAAGAAATGAATGGTAAAGAACTGAACGAACGCAGACTTACCGTTAATGAAGCCAAACCTCGCGAAGAGCGTAGTTCAGGTTCCAGAGGTGGATTCGGTGGTGGAAATCGCGGCGGCGGAAGAAGATACTAACTTTTACGATTTATCGTAGATAGATGAAGCCTGACGAAAGTCAGGCTTTTCTTTTTCAGCTTGTTAACCTCTTAAAATTACAATTGGTCAGGCTCATTATAAACTCCACAATATAATTTACAGACACCAACATATATGCTGGTATAGACTTAGAGTGTGTTAATCTAAAAAGGAACCCGACCGTAAAACGAGCAGGATTACTAGAAAAAAATATAGGAAATCAAAAAAAAGTTATTGACGGGAAAAAGAAAATCAGGAAAGTGTGTTTGTATCTGCCTTAGGGTAGAAAAGTTAGATAGTGTATCTCATATTTTGATTTTTTTTCATTGTGAGTTCGGAGCCTTCACCGCCAATTGATGGCATCGCAAGCAATTTATCGCCCGGGATTTGCTGTTGATTATCATGTAACCGGTGCGATCAAGGATTTCCAAATGAATATTTATGTAGGTAATATTGCTTACAGCCTTTCAGAAGCCGACATGAAAGAAGCTTTTGAAGCATACGGTGCAGTTGAATCTGCTCGTATTATCTCTGACCATGATGGTCGTTCCAAGGGTTTCGGATTTATCGAAATGCCTAATGCAGACGAAGCAAGAAATGCTATCGAAGAAATGAATGGTAAAGAACTCAACGGTAGAAGACTCACCGTTAATGAAGCAAGACCTCGCAATGATCGTGACTCCGGCTCCAGAGGCGGGAATCGCGGTGGCGGAAGAAGATATTAAGTTATCTCTTCATTTACGAAAAATAATATAAAAGCCTGACGCAAGTCAGGCTTTTTTCTATTCTTTACTGACCTTTATCAATTCTGCAACTATGCTTACGGCAATCTCCCAGGGTGTTCTGGAATGAATGTCAATTCCAATGGGAGCATAGACACTCTTCAATAGGTCCATTGATATTCCCTTCGCTTGAAGATTGGAAAACACTTCCTCGACCTTACTCTTGCTTCCCATCATGCCGATGTATTTCAATGGAAGATTCACGATCTTCTCAAGTACCAATTCATCAAACTGGTGTCCATAGGTCATTATAACAGCAAACGACTTCTCAGGGTGCGTTATGATTGTGTCGGCTTGGGAGTAATCAATTATTCTGCACTCAGTTGCTTGCGGATGCTTTTCCTGAATCGCCCAATCCTTCCGGCTGTCCACTACGGTTACCTTGAATCCGCAGTGAGAGGCTAAATTACTTAGAGCAACTCCGCAGTGTCCGGCACCGAAAATGTATAACTGGAGGTATTGATTAAGCGGTTCAATAAAGACTGTTGCTTTTCCTCCACAAATCATGCTGTTACCTTGATTAAACTCGAAGGTGATGGTTGTAGAAGTATAAGGTTTTGTTTCCCTTACTATCTTTATTACCTGAAACTCAATGTCTCCTCCGCCTATGGTTCCGTAAGTTTCATTGTCATTTTCCGGAATAAGCATCTTCATTCCTTCAGAGGAGGGAGATGAACCGAAGGTGTTCATTACTGTAGCTGTCCAAGCCGATTGTCTGTTCGTAATAATCTCTGCTAAGTGTCGATAAAAGTTCTCATTCATCAGTTGACTCCGTTAATAAGGGTTAAGTTATCAAAGTTGAAAGTGTATTCCAAATTATAATCCTAATCAAAGAAGAAGAGGGTTGGTTGAGAACAGGGAGCATAAGTAAGACGATGATGTCTTGTTACTCCATGTTTCTGGATAGCTGTAAGATGTTCTTTAGTTGGATACCCTTTGTTAGATTTAAAACCATATTGAGGAAACTCTTTATCCAACTCAATCATCATTCTGTCTCTGGTAACTTTTGCAAGAATGGAAGCAGCAGCAATAGAGGCATAAGTCCCGTCACCTTTGATTACGCATTCCATAGGCAACTTCAGATTACGGGGTAGTTTATTCCCGTCAATCAAGCAGATGGAGGGAGTTTTGCTGAGGTGCAGGATAGAATCTTCCATTCCTTTCAGAGAAGCTTCGAGGATATTAATTCTGTCGATTTCTGACGGCTCAATAACCTCGATTGCATAAGCCACAGCCAGCTGAATAATCTCTTCGTAAAGAGCTTCCCGTCGTGATTCGCTAAGTTTCTTGGAATCGTTTATGCCTTCGATAACATAGTTTCTGTCCAGAATAACCGCAGCAGCTACTACCGGACCGGCAAGAGGTCCTCTGCCTGCTTCATCTGCTCCGGCTACCAGAGTATCAAGTCCAAAACGAGAGATTTCATTTAAGTAAAGCTGATTCATTTTCGAGCTACGAAGTAGAAGAGTCGTTCATGTTGTTCCTCCAGTACTTCAGGGAGAATCTCGCTAAGATTTCGCTCGGAAGTGGGGGATGACAATTTTGATATTCTTAGTCCGCTTTTTACAATGGCATTATTAATCTCTGCAAGTGGATAAATCCTTTGAAGATGGGTTTCTTCGGAGCGGATGTAGCCTAACTTCCCTTTCTTAAACATAGTCAGATTTGTTCTTTGTAATAGTCGCTTCTCCTCAAAATCTGCTTCATGAAGAATAAAAAAGTCTTCGTCCTGCTCAAGATTAACAAAATCAGTGAAGTTATCAATACTGTTCTTATAAGTTGAGACATCAAAGACAAAAATCCCGTTATCTGTGAGTGCTTCACATACATTAAGCAGCATCTTCTCTACAAGAGTTATTTTAGTCAGATAGTTAACACTGTCGAACAAGCAAAGTATAAGGTCGTATTTTCCTTCTATACTGTCTGTCATATCAGCTAAATAGAGGCGGGGAGCATACTGTTTGCTTGCTGCTATATGGAGCATCTCAGGGGAGTTGTCACTTGCAGAAACCTGGTAGCCCCGTTTTGTAAGCTGACAGGCAACATTTGCGGTACCACAGGCTAATTCCAAGATTGATTCAGGTTCTTTCCCATTTATTCGGTTATACTCCAGAAGAATCATATCAATCCAGGAAGAGTAATTAACATGTGACATGTAGTTATCATAATACTCAGCAAAAATCCTATAAGAATATTGGGCTGTCTTTTCTCGTGATAGCCTGTTCTCAAGCCAGTTAATGGCTGAAATCATACTTACCGGACTTGCTGAATTGCTACCTGCTATGTCATACGCTGTGCCATGGTCAACTGAGGTTCGATAATAGGGAAGTCCCAGAGTAACATTTACTCCCAGGTTATTAGATAGAAGCTTAAATGGAATCAATCCTTGGTCATGATAGGGTGATATTACAAGGTCATAGTTCAGAAGATGATGGGCAAAGAAAGTATCGGCAGGAAAGGGTCCATCTATAATAACTCCTGTCTTTTTAAACTCTACAACAGCCTCTCTCAGAATGAAGTCTTCATGTCCAAACATCCCGTTTTCTCCGGCATGGGGATTTATTGCTAAAAGAGCTATGCGGGGTTTAGGTTTTATCTTTGAGTACTCTTTTATAATCGTGTGAAGCTTTTGTAGAACCAAGTCTATTGTTAGATAACCGGAAAGCTCTCTGATGCCTATATGCGTAGAAAGAAGGGCAAGGTCGAATACCGGTCCCCAAAAAGACATAATCACATCACTTATACCCGACCTCTCAGCCAGATATTCCGTATGCCCCATAAAATCAGGGGCGTGAGGATGTATGTATTCTTTTGATACAGGGGCTGTTACGAGACCGGATAAATAACCACTATTAATGTCTTCCGTGCATCTGGTGAGAATCTTAAGAGCAATGAATCCACTTAGAGTACTACCATTACCTGATAGGATGCTGTCATCATCTATTTCAATATGATAGATTCTCCCCGGTTTAACAGCTTCTTCGGCATGAGTTATCTTGACAGGTGCTGTTCCGTGCTTTGACTTCATCCAGCGACCGTAAACTACATATATGATGTCCGATTGCGGGTAATGAAATCTTAAAGCTTTTTCTGTAATCTCTGGTCCTATTCCAGCCGGGTCACCCGTAGTGATGCCGATTCGAATCATCTTTTATCGCTACTTCCGGGCTTAGTTATCTCCTGTCCTGCTTTGCATAACGGACAATCTTCTGGTTCCCAGGATTCTATGGATAAAGTCAATAAGGGATATGTCGGTACATTAAAATCAACAGAACCGCCTGACCGGTCAACGATTAAACCAACAGCAACCACTTCAACCTCTTTTTTATTCAGAGACTCTATCACTTCAAATACACTACCACCGGTCGTGACGATATCCTCAATTACGATTGCCTTCATACCCGGTCTAAGCGTAAATCCGCTACGAAAGTTCATCTCTCCATCAACTCTTTGGCAGAAGGCAAATTGCTTTCCAAGTTGTTTGGCTACTTCATATCCAAGTACAATAGCACCATAAGCCGGTCCGATAACAACATCACACTCAAACTCCTTTAGGATTCTGGCTAAGTGACCACAGATGATTTCAACTTTCTCGGGGTTTTGAATAATCTTGATTTTCTCAATGTATTTATTGCTGTGCCTACCTGAAGTCAGCTTGAAATGCCCCTCCAATAAAGCTCCTGATTCTTTGAGGATATTTTCTGTGAGATAAGCGGAATTGATGTTTATCAGATGCTCTTTTGCAATGATTTCATCTTCTTTATTAACTCTCAATTCCGTTTCATATTTTAGTCCTGCAAAAGATGGGAAGATGGAATTGATAATCTCATTAAAGAGAACAGCCTTAATACCGCAATCAGCGAGATATGTCATTGCAAGTTCTGCTTCAAAGGGTGTGTCGTATTTCGCTATTGTTACTAACTTGTCATTCATAATCACCTCTTATTGTTTCTATAAACACGATACTTTTTCAAATAAAACTGTCAATTTAAAATCAAGGATAAAAGAAAAGCCACATGCACTAACATGTGGCTTGTATATTTAAAGCGTTATTACTATACTTCTTCTTCGGGAGTGGTCTCTTCTTCCTGGCATTTACAGTCATCACCGCAATCACAATCGCAATCATCGTCTTCACAGCAATTGCATTCATCGGTCTTCGTTTCCTTATCGTATAAGTCTATCTTTAAATCTTTACTCAATTCAGGATAGAAATCTTCTACATACTCAAGGATGATGGCTTCAATATCACTGTTCTTTTCCAGTATCTCTTTTGAGAATCCGACTTTTACATGCAATGATCTGAAATGCTGATTAATACTAATTGATGGCTTTTCACCATAGACATTGGTAAGGAACTCTGGAAGATTCTTAGAGAGCTTCATCACTCCCTTGATAATCTTATATAGCTTTAAACCAAGGTATCCTAATCCGACCACTATGGCTAAGCCAAAAGTCTTCTTTAAAAATTTACTCATTATAAGCTCCGTTTATGTTTGCTTATCTGTATATTGATTTAATTCTTCCCCATGATTTCTTTGCATTACTTGTTCCATAAGGAAGAAGGTCTTGAGCTGTTCTTGGGAATACTTTGTACATATCATAACTGTAATGACAGATTCCGATCATGTCCAAGGTCTGCCCAACAGATACATTATAATCTCCATACATGTCATCATCAACAAGACATTCTCCGGTTCCATCATTGATGCCGAACTGATTGTGTCCGTTTGTGGCTGTATCTGAACTAACTGTTGCACGAGAAACAGCAACTAACACGCCTTCATATTGCTCTGCAGTGGCACCACTGTTAAGAGAACCGGTGGTGATATGAGTCAAAGGAGGTAATGGATTACCGCTACTTAAAATGGTACCTGTTACATATGAAAGCTCTGTGACGCCATAGTATTCAGCAACGGTTCCGGTTACACTTACTAAATCTCCAACTTGTGGTAGAGTAGCAAAATCAAAGACAAAGATTCCTCTCCATGCTCCACCTTGTGGCTCGCTGATGAAATATTTGTCACCCTGCATCCCAATTGCTGTAACAATACCTTCAACAGTTACTATCTGCCCAACCATAGGAGAAGGGTATGTACCGTTTCCGGCATTGGTTGTGTACTGAATGTCATAGATTGTGGTGGCTGATAAAGCACCTATTAGAACTACAAGTAATAAGCTGATAATATAACGCATTTTTTCCTCCATATTTATCCATAAGGATAATACTATTTCTTTTCATAATCTTTCAATATACATTTTATAGACTTACAGGAGCTTGTCAACTGTTTTTTGTGCTTGCTGTCAACTTTCGGCTTTCAAGAACCATGCGTAACTTGTTGTTAACATAGAATACGCAAATCATTAACATATTAACAATGTCTGGTTTTCCGTATATCTTGATATCTCGTAAATGAATACACTCTCTTTCACTATTAGATAATATAGGCAAAGTCGAAGTTTTCTAAAATTTATTTTTTAAGCTATGAGCTATATAAACAGACCAATCCTTCTGTTTGTGTTTTGAAATTACTTTCTTAAGAAAACACTTGCCTAAATGAAGCACTATTTTCTAATAAACCAAAAGGAGGAAACATGCCGGAACAAAACAAACTCGATGATATTCACAAATACTTTGCTTCCAATCTTTTTAACCAGACATGGGAGTTGCTTGATAACCCCAAGAGAACTGAAGAGGAAGATTTTCTCATGATACATAAGGCTCATGCTTCACTCTATCATTGGACTCAGGTCGGTACACCTGAGCAGGTTTATATCGGGGAATGGCAGGTATCAAGGGTTTATTCGATGCTAAAAATGGGTGAGTCTGCTCTGAAGCACGCCAAAAGAAGTTTAACTATCTGTGTCGAGAACAGCTTTACAGGGTTCAACCTTGCTTATGCTTATGAATCTCTTGCAAGGGCTTATGCGGTGAAGGGTGAACTTGGAGATAAAGATAGTTATCTGGATGAAGCCATAGCCGAGAGCAACAACATAACCGATAAAGAAAGCCGTCAGATGTTGCTTGACGATCTGAAAACTATTTAACTGTACCTGAGTTTTGTTATAATACTCGGGAATCTCGCGGGAATTACGCGGGACTCACACGGGAATCTCTCGGGGCTACCCCCGAGTTATTCACATTTTGTTCATAACTATTTCCTAAAACATTCCCGTGTATTATGATGTTGCATATATAGCTTTTATGGTGTCCTTTCGCACCCCCTACTATTAAGTGAGAGGTTGGTTGCATCCACCAAGGGTGCCCAATTCTGCCCAAGAACCAATAATTATATAGTTCCAGGCGAGAACTTGAGGTAATGAAAAAAAGGTTCCGTTTTCACGGAACCTTAATCTATTGAAACTAATAATTAGTTTTCTGGGATATATCTTACATCGAGCTGTCTGGCAGCAAGCACATCATCAACTCTTTTAACCGGAGTGGAGATAGGTGCATGATGCAGTAACTCAGGATCAGAGTCGCATTCATGTGCAACTTCAATCATGATATTGATGAAATCATCAAGAGTCTCTTTGCTTTCGGTTTCGGTAGGCTCAATCATCATAGCTTCCTTGATAATCAACGGGAAGTAGATTGTTGGAGCATGGATACCTTTATCGAGAAGACGCTTGGCGATATCCAGTGTATGAATATCGTTCTTATCTTTCTGCCAGGTGCCGTCTGCTACGAATTCATGCATACAGAAGGTGTTTTTATACTCAATATTATAATACGGAGCAAGTTTCTTTTGCAAGTAATTAGCATTGATAATGGCATTCTCGGATATGGAACGCATCCCCTTAGCTCCCTGCATCTTGATGTAAACATAGGCTCTTACATTCACGGCAAAGTTACCGAAGAAGGTGTGAACCTTTCCGATGGATGTATCAGCATGGGAATAATCCATACTATACACACCATTGGCATCTTTACGAACCATTGGTACAGGAAGATAAGGTACAAGCTTCTCAACAACACCGACCGGACCTGAACCGGGACCACCACCACCATGAGGGGTGGAGAAGGTTTTGTGCAGGTTAATATGCAGAACATCAAATCCTATCTTGCCGGGTTGAACGATTCCAAGCAGGGCATTAAGGTTTGCACCGTCCATGTACACCAGACCGTCCACACTGTGGATAATCTCGGCAATCTCTTCAATTCTACTTTCGAAAAGACCGAGAGTATTGGGATTGGTAAGCATGAACCCGGCTGTATTTTCATTAACAAGCTCTTTGAGCTGGTCGATGTCAACTTTACCGAATTCATTAGAAGGAAGTTCCACAACATCAAAGCCGGCAAGCGTACAGCTGGCAGGATTAGTACCATGAGCACTGTCGGGCATGATAATTGTCTTCTTATGAGTATTACCTTTGGCAATATGATAAGCAGCTATAACCTTGAGACCGGTGAATTCACCCTGAGCACCGGCAACAGGCTGGATGGTTACTTCTTTCATACCGGAGATTTCTGCCAGATCCTCTTGCAGTTCATAAAGAATCTCAAGGGCACCCTGAACGGTTGATTCAGGCTGGTAGGGGTGAAGATTACCCAGGCCGGAGTTGCGGACAGCAACTTCGTTAACCTTGGGATTATATTTCATTGTGCAGGAACCAAGGGGATAGAATCCCTTCTCGATAGAGTGGTTCTTATGTCCCAGATTAAGGAAGTGACGCATTACATCAAGTTCACTAACCTCGGGGAGTACGGCATCTGCTTTTCTTCTATATTTTGCAGGCAGGATATTTTCAAGTTTCACTTCTACATCATTCTTAGGAAGTGTGTATCCCTTACGACCTACGCGGCTGTTTTCAAATATAAGTTTAGACATTATTTCACCTCCACTAATGCTTTTACAAAGGCATCCATATCTGCCTTGCTTTTCTTCTCCGTAACGGCAATCATCAGCTGATTCTGTTTACCAAACTCTGCAAGACTGATACCAGCATAGATGTCATGCTTTGCCAATTCAGCTACTATCTTCTCCGCAGGAACAGGTGTATTCACAACGAATTCCTTGAAGAAAGGAACTTCAGGATATGCAAGCGAGAACCCGTTTAAATTGGTGATACTATCAGCAAGGTAATGAGCTTTGGTAGTCGATTGAATTGCTACTTCTTTCAAGCCTTCTTTCCCCATGACACTCATATATACAGTTGCAGCAAGTACACAAAGGGATTGGTTGGAACAGATATTGGAAGTAGCTCTTTCGCGTTTGATATGCTGTTCACGAGCCTGAAGTGTGAGGCAATATGCTTTCTTACCATCGCTATCAAGTGTTCCACCCACGATTCTTCCCGGCATGGTTCTGGCATTCTTAATACTGTTGGTGGCGAAGAAACCGAATAATGGTCCACCGTAACTTACGGCATTACCCAAAGCCTGACCTTCACCAACTACCACATCTGCCTTATATTCAGCAGGGGAGTTGAGGATTGCCAATGAGATAGGGTCAACACTTACGATGAACATTGCCTTGGGTTGAGCATGTACTATTTCTTCTATTGCAAAGGCATCTTCGATGTTACCGTAGAAGTTGGGTGTTTGCAGGATAACACAAGCGGTTTCCGCATCCATTGCCTTCTTCAAGGCTTCAAGGTCAATAAGTCCGTTCTTTTCGGCGATATAAACCAGTTCCACACCGATACCTTCAGTGTAACACTTGATTACCTCTTTAAAATTCGGGTGGATTGTACCTGCAATGACAGCTTTATTGAGCTTTGTCTTACGCACTGCCATCAGGATGGCTTCTGCTAATGCGGATGCCGCATCGTACATGGAGGCGTTGGCAACCTCCATTCCGGTCAGGTTGCAAATCATGGATTGATATTCATATATGTACTGCAATGTTCCCTGGCTAACTTCAGCCTGATAGGGAGTATAGGCAGTAAAGAAGTCCGGTTTTGAAACAACGGAATCAACAGCAGCAGGGATAAAATGGTCATAAACACCGCCTCCGAGGAAGGAATTTGCTCCGAAAGAACAGGTGTTCTTATTAGCAAGACGGTTAACTTTACGCAGGATTTCCAGCTCAGAAAGAGGCTCATCCATCTTCAGTTCTTTCTTAAGTCGAAGTTTTTCAGGAATCGGCTGTAACAGCTCATCAAACGAGCTTACGCCAATTTCTTGCAACATTTCCTGACGCTCTTTGTCAGTATTGGAAATATACGGCATAGACATCTCCTTTAGATTATTTATTTTGCCTGCATTCATGGGAAATATCCTTTTTTGTCAATAAGAAAGAAAGAAGATGCCTTTCTTCTTTACTATGAATAAGTTGGAGAGGGGGGAGATACAAGAAAGAAAGGACAAACAAAGACGCGATGGACTTTCATGGACAGATAATGGAATTGGACTTCGCTAATCTCTATCTCTCAAATTATTATTGACAAAATATTTTTATTGCATCCTAATTGGTAATGAATTCTTCAAGTTCAGTTACTATGGAGGCTTCAATGTTACGGTAAGCATGTAATGAAGCTTATCAATGAAGATATTGATTGTTTGTAACCAATCCTTAGTTTGTATTATACAAGCTTTATGGCAACAAGACAATACGATGTTATTGGAGGTGAAAATGAGAAAGGTTTATGTGATTTTAGCAGTTTTGATTATTGTAGTTTCTCTCAACGGACAGACCCTTAACAATCCTGAAAGCATTGTTTATGATTTTTCAACTGAATGGCGGTACATTAGTAATAATGGAAACGGTTCGATTATTCGAGACCATAATGACGAGCAGTACGCATATTTTTATCAGGGATTGGGAGGTGTAAGAGGTTTATACATCCATGAGCGGACTCTGTATGCAGCAACAAATCTGGGTTTATCAATCTTTGATTTGAATACTGAACAGCTAATTTCAAATGTTTCTATCCCCGAATCAGTGTTTCTGAATGATGTAGTCGCCGACGATAGCGGGAACCTTTATCTCTCTGATACACAGGCTCATAAAATATTCAAATATGTTATCTCTTCAGGTCAAGTCAGCACTTTTATCAGCACAGGAATCCAGAGTCCGAACGGGATGGTATTCGATGCAACAGAGAACAGAATTCTATTGGTTTCGTTTAGGGCGAATTCCCCCATTCAGGCAATAAACCTACCGGGAGGGGAAGTCAGCACTGTTCTCACAACAACAATCGGAAATCTTGATGGAATCGGGATAGACATGAATGGAGCCATCTACTTCTCAAGTTGGCAGACTAATTCTGTTTACAGGTTAACCGGTTTATCAGCAACACCTGATCAAATTTGGACAGGTCTTTCAGGTCCCGCTGATTTCTTTTTATACGAAGAGACTTCCATGAGTAATACTGGATTACACAATGACTGTCAAATCTGGATACCCAAGATGAACAATAATGC
>JAFGVF010000010.1 GCA_016938155.1 Candidatus Cloacimonadota bacterium | reverse complement strand
GTGCAATGGTCAAAAGAATGAGAAGTGTCGATTTGAGAGTATTGCTGGACATTAATGCCACTAAAACCCATATCTTCAAATATTGCATAGGATGCTGAGATAGTCCCTTGCCAGGCAACATTAAAGTTGTAATATCCTGATTGACTGCCGATTAAAGCGGGTTCTGATGCAGTTCCGACAGCAATCAGTCTTCCACCATTACCAATGACCATCGTTTTACCTGAATTAAGCAATAACTCTGAGCCGGGACCTACAAGCAACTGTCCTGCTATATTAACTTCTACATAAGTATTTGTTGCAATCTGATGCCCATTCAAATCCAGGATTCCTCCTGAGACACTGAGAAATCTATCACCGTCGATGTATAAATCGCTGTTGAGACTAACAACAGGGACATTTTGGGGATCAGTAACTGTCTTTTCGATTATGATTTCCTCAAACACTGCATCTCCTAAGACATTTATCTCTGAATCATTGCTTCCTATGAAGGATATTGAGCCTGAATCATCAAACCAGTAGGTATCATTTCCCATGCTGAAATTACCCCCTACTTCATGTATCAGCTCTGCTTCCATGTAATCCCATGCCGATGTGTCTTCAAGGGATAGATTACCGTTTATGGAAAGCGAGGAAGCAGGATAGAAATAGCATGAGTTTTGAAGAGTAAGATTGGCAATATACAACGGTTCAGTCTGGCAATCAAAATACTGGTCTCCAGACCCGTTAAGGACTAAACTGCAGTTCGCTGGAGCGTAGAAACCATGCATAGAGTCAATTGTCGTATTATTATCAATGAAGTCGCCTTGCAAGGTTAATAAGGGTGATCCGGTTGTCCCGAAAAGATTCAGACATGCCCCATTATGAATCATCAAGTTATCGTTCACAGTCCAATCAGCTGTATCCTCCAGATCAAGCACTCCTGATATGACAGTCAAATCATTTAGAATTGTTATTTGTCCCTCAGAGAGCAACGAAATATCAGAAGCCAAGTCACGGTCAACTGAGAGGTTATAGAAAGTTTCGTTTCCGAAAATTGTGGCAGATTCAGAACCCTGGAAATAGACAAGTCCCGTTCCTTCGATAAAGGCAGGAGCTCCAACATTGTTTAACCAATCTCCCCCAACCAATAAATTACGGGAGTTGCTGTTTAGGGCACCTGAATTGATTGTGAAGCTTCGCTGTAGATCCAAATCAGATAACAATCCGACGGTTACACCTGTTTTATTGATAACCAGATTATTCATGGAGTTACCATTGGAACACATTATATCGGCAGGCTGATCACCATAGAGCTCTATTGTTCCACCGGAAGGCTGGAACACACTTGATGAGGCTGCATAGAAGCTTCTTCCTATTTTGATTGTTCCTGCAGATATATCTTCAGAGAAGCTTACCGGGAATTGTAAGGCACGGTCCTGGAATTCAACTATGCCGTACTCGCCTGTCATAGTTAAATGACCGTACATATATTGCCAGGTTCCGTTTCTGGGGGTTGTACAGCTGAATAATCCATTATTTACAATGAGATTTGTATTGCTGTTATTTACATAATCCCCGTTGAGAATAAATGCACCGTCTCCAACATCTAATGTTCCATAGTGATTAAGAGTTCCATCACATACCATTGTGCCACTATTGACATATATGGTAGCAGGAGTAGAAATTGTGGTAGCTCCGTTTACATGGATGTTACAGTTAACAGTATTTAGCCGATTCTGAATAGTACTTGAATTCAGGAGATTCAAATTACCAACAACATTTAACTGTGCTGAATCCCATATTTTTAGATTACCATTTGTAATATCAAGTGTGCCACCTACACTTATATCATCCCCAACACCCCCAATATACAAATAGTCATCGAAATCAAGATTCTTATTTACTTCAACATTGTTGAAATTTGTATTGCCATTAATTTCACCAATGTTTTCAGAAAAGAAAGTTACTTTTCCTGAACCTGCAATAAAGCCTGAAGCCCCTGTTTGAGCATCCCAGCTTTCTCCAACTCTGACTTCATCATCACTGTAGGCTGCACTTAAAACACCACCTTCATTAATGTAATTTTCATTGATAGTCAAGGTATGGTGATTGCAGAATAAAGTCCCGGAAGAGATAGTTAAATCATCTTCTATAAGCACATCATCAGAAAGAGACACTAAACCTGAGTCCCCTGTTTTAGATATTTGCACTATGTAAAAACGATTATTCTCAGCCATCTGAATGTCGCAGATGCGGGTACCGGTAAACTCAAATGTTCCCCAAACATCATCCATTATTCCGGGAGAATTAGCCATAAAGCCCCAACCAAGGCTAACTTTTGCCGAAAGTATACCAAAATTAGAAGTAGCACTCAATTGCATCCCGTTATTGGGAATCTCTATAGTAGAGACTGTTATGTCAGATTGTCCGGCAAAGTTATAACGAGTTCCGGAATAGGGTGTATCAATAGTCAGTGTGCTACCAAGCATCCAGAGACTCCCGGAAGCTTGATAAGTAAAACTGTTGAGTACTGTTAGGCTACCGTTATGAATAGATAAATGATCACCAATAATCAAACCATTTGTAACTACTTCTGAATCATTAGGACTATTGCCTCCAACCCAGAAGGAAGTGCCGTCATTTATCTGAATGTTCCCGTTTACTACCAGATTAGAGTTTGGATTGCGAAAACTTGAAGCATTTATTAACTCCAAATCACCTTCAAAGACAAAGTTTGGTGAGTTGGAATCTATTCTGCAAAAACGAGAAACAGGTTTATCAATAGTGACACGACCAAGTGAAGTCCAATTAGTTGTTGAAATGATTTCTGAATTACTATTACCCGTAAAGACAAGATTAAATCCACTTTCAATTAATGCAGTAAAGTTTGTCATATTTGACCAGTTCCCCTTAACATTCATCGTTCCACTTGTTAACATTGGAAGGGAAAGGTTTGCCCATGTAACATTACCATCAACATTGATAATTTCATCAGCTTCGTTAAGTGTTAAGTTTCCATTGATACTTAAATTACCGCCTATAGAGAGTTCGGCATCATCAAGTTCAAGCGTACCTGCAAGGACAGTTAAATCATTAGCAACAGTCGTATCGCCATCGAAGATTACTCCGTTAACTCTCTCTGTTCGGGAAGAACTGCTTTTATTGATAATCAGATTATGGAAAACACCATTCGTCGAAGTATGAGCATTAGCAGTACCTGTACCAACAAACTGCACCGAACCGCCAGTAGGCTGGAAAGTTCCATAATTATGGATAAAATCTCCGGTAGTCTTGATAATACCTCCGGAAATGTTGCATGTGGCTGTATGCCCATAGTTACCCATTTCAATGCTGGTATCTTCAAATGACAGAGTTCCTCCGGATAAGGTAAGATTGATGTCATTCGTATATGCCCATCGACTGGGATTACCGTTACCACCTTTGATGTTTACGATTGCCTGATTAGAGATGGTCATATTTGCATTGAAATCCACCCCGAGTATACTGTCCTGTTGTAAATCCATTCCTCCGCTACTGACAATATAATCTCCTTCAACACTGTAATTTACAAGGTCTAAAGCTGTAAAATGTCCTCCTGTAATTACCATTGTTCCGCCAGTCCATTCATATTGATCACAAGTAACAGAACTGCCTACTCCGATGTTTATATTGCCTGCGGACTTACTAAGCATTAAGATGTGGAACGTTTCTGAGGAACATGTTTGGTCGTCGCTACCACTGAAGCAAACCCCTCCACCTTCACATAAAAATGCACCGACTCCTCGAGTATTATTCCAATTTCCAAACAGTTCAATCGTTTTGTTGTTGCTTTCCAAAGTTCCATAATTTATGGTTAAATCCCCTTTAACAACATTATGAGTGCTCTCCAGTCCAAGGGTGCCGTGATTAACTGTCAGATTGTTCAGGTATCCGAACCCAATATCCAATGTTGAATTTGGCAGTTCAGTGTACAAGGTTCCGTAATCCATCCTGAAAGAACCGTCCGTTTCCAGATTCCCATGTATTCTGACATTGTTGTTATCAGATTCATTATTGAAATTGCAACCGTTTGCCATAACTAAATCACCTTTTACTACCAATTCACCGGTAAATTCTCCCCCAAAGTAAACCGTTGAGTTGGACTTCCATAGTTGCAAGTTCCAAAATTCAATGTTGTTTCCCCCTGAAACGCTAATCCATGCAGTGCCCCAGCCGGACATTTTGACAATTCCAGCATCAAGCGAGACATTTGCTCCTGTGGATGCACTGATATTTCCTTTAACATCCAAAGTAGAATTATCAACCATGGATATATTGCAACCTGTATGGAAGAAAACATCTCCGTCAACAGTACATAATGCATCATCGGTTTGCAATTCCAAACCTCCCCATAGGGTCAAACCACCGTCGATTGTAAGACTATGTCCCTGAACATGCAGGCTCTGACCGGTTTCAATTCTCAGAGTTTTACATACGGCATTGCCGTTGTAGATATAAGGTTGGCGAGCCGGTCCTGATGGTAAATCTACATCATCATTTATATTCGGAACAGATCCGGTTGACCAGTTACGGGAATCGTGCCAGTTATTGTTGAAGTTACCAGTCCAATATTGAGGCATATCGTTTAAAACTGTAAACGATATGGTATTGCCGATAGCCGTTATATTGGTAATTACCAATCCACTATCACTACCATCACTTAGGAAAGGTGTAGGATTAGTTAAATTATTGAAAGCAGCCCTGCCATAAGTTGACGAGAAAGGAGCATCAGCAATATCCCCATTAACAGTTCCGGTACCGTTTGGTCTGTACACATAGACTTCATCCGGGGGACCGCCTGCGTTGCCGTCGATTCCATCGACAATTCGTCTAATTATTAAACCCTGATTCGGAAGACCGGTATCCCAGTTACCCTCCTGTTTTCGGTATTCGAGAATAAAATACTCGTTGGGGTTGTTCGGAGCTGCAATTTTATAACACGCAAAGGGAGATGTTGATACCGGTTGAAGAGTATAGGTCCCCTGTGTAGTAATTTGGGGTAATGTATTAAACCAGTTCAGATATTTCCATTTCATGAATGGACTGGTGTGCTGAGGTGGGTTTGTTTGAGATGACATCAAATCCCATGAGCTGACAGGTGAAAAGGGAGGTGTGCTTTCAGTATATCTATACAAATCAGGCATCCCAAGACAATGTCCCATTTCATGACATAAAACAGGTACATCACAGATATCTGATAGTTGTAAGTTATAATTCCCGGCTATACTACCGCCGATTAATGTAAGCGGTACAAGCACTAAACTGGAGTTATGAGGCCATAAAGGCGTACCCCAAGTATTAGGACCACCTTGAACGATAAAGACAAGGTTATCAACAAAAGAATCATTATCAGAATCGTAATCTGTACCTGTTGGAACTTGACTCTGAACGCCTATTATGGCATCTCTAAGCATTGTCTGAAGTCTCTGATAACCTACATATTCCCCCTGATACCCAATGAGATTTGTCGAGGAGTATGGGAGGTAATAATTTCTTGGATGTGAATCCTGGAACGATACTGTGACTCCTCCAGAAGGATTCGGTAGGATTGTGCTTGTTAGATTAAGTTGATTGTTGGAAGTCTCTCTGTAATAGTTCTTAAGCGATAAACCCGTGTTTGCATTGAGCATGTTATTCCAGGTAGCAGAACTGGTAGTGTATTCCGATTGGTCCGAAAATCTTATGAATATAGTTATGAAATTCACATTACCGGTTGTTGATGTACTTCTGCTTTGTTCTGCTTCCCTATTCCCATCAGACATGAAGCTGTTTCGTTTCTCGTCATAAACCGATTTGCCCCACTTGAGATATGGGGTTAGTCCGGTTTCTTCAGGATTTGATTGACCGAAAATATAATCTGTTGGGACTAAATTCTCTCCAACTTTATCAGCATAAACCACCCATCCTGTTTTGGGGTCTTGGAGTAAAGTATAGCCATTCGCATCATAGACATGATGAAGATACTCATCTCCTGACATAAAGCATTCAAGCTTGGTTCCGTCAGGTTGGGTTATTGATGTGGTTAAGTTTTCGAGATATGCAGAGAAAAGAGATACAAATAATATCAAAAAAAGTGATGTAAATAGGATATTTTTACACATAAAATCCTCCAATAAGTACTGAAAAAATACTTCCTTTATTTATATGAAACTGACGAATC
>JAFGVF010000118.1 GCA_016938155.1 Candidatus Cloacimonadota bacterium | reverse complement strand
TCCGTTTGAAAGAGTATAAGTCTGAGCAGCAAGGTATTTGGAAGTAACGAAAATCTTTAAATCAGGATCATGTTTCCTCAGATCACGAACAATGCAGTTCACCATGGCAACTGCACCTTTATTACCTACAACATCGGCTTCTGTAATCAAAATTTGTTTGGTTATCTTCATTTATCTCTTTTTTTTGATTCATTTTTCATAACGAAATGAAAGTAAATATCCTTCAGCTTCAAGAAAAGTTTAGTATGAGTTTCAGATGCATCCTGCATATGGAATTGATGATATTCAAGCAAGGCGTACAATTTGTGCTTCCAGGTGGTTTTTATACCTTCATAAGGAATAATGTTCGGTGCTTTTGAATGAAAGAAATTGCTAATTTTGCGGTTTATGCTCGTGAATCTGTGTCGATAGCTTCTTAAATAATGTGATTCGTACAGGTCTCCTACATCAATATCGTTGCATTCGATATTTTCCAAATAAGGAAAGATTTTTTGTTTCCTGAACACAACGATGTTTTCGCCTTTTTCTGCTCCTTCAATCCAGTTATCACCAACAGATACATCGGCAAGGTCGGCGAGAAAATCAAAGCAAAAGAAACATCTGGGTAGATAATTCGTTCGGAAGTGAGCACCTCTTTTGGTCAGGATTTCTCTCCCGTCCTTTTTAAGAATTCTCATCTTGCCGGGCCATTCTCCCCATCGGAAATCAATTCGCTTCACTTCTGAAACAGGTATATTCATATCACTTAGAGTTTTATCAACTGCTTGAAAATTGTAGCTTCCTCCACAAAACAGCCCTATCGTAAACCGGAAATATTCTCTTAACTCCGGCTTAAGATTTATCGCTTTCATTAACCCATGTAATTGACAAGGTAACCCTACTACTGCAATTCTAAGTCGTTCAGCTTGTATTTCACGGAAAGGTTTTGCCCAGAAAACATTAGTATAGACTGACCTCTGATACTTGTAAAGTTCATTAGCATCTCTGATTAAGTATCCTTCGGGCTCATAGATTTTATCGCTAGCCATTCCACAAACCAAAACCGCATCAACTGCCTTAGATTCCAGCAGATTGGCGAGTAATTGAGTGACAAACCCGCCTGAAGCCCCTTGCTCACGGTAATCCTTATTGGTTGAATGGGCTGTACAAATCTTTAAATATGACCCCGTATAAGGGTCTTCCGGTTGGCATTGATGCACTAACTGATGCAGAAGCGGATGATTGATTTCATCTCCCGGGCAAACTGCCAGGCATATTCCGCATTTTGTACATTTACTGCTGTTTACAAAGGGAAGGTATTGCCCCTTTTCATAGGAGAAATTCATGGTTATAGCAAACACGGGGCAGAGAGATTTACAAAGACCGCAACCGATACAGTAATCATTGTGCTTAATTCTTTCTATGGTTTTATTCAGTATTTGCTCCATTAAAGCCCCTTATATAATGACTTTAGCCTATTTGCATCGTAATCCCACAAGTATTTTTCATGTACAGCTTTCTTGCCATTTTCGCCCATCATTTCAGATACAACAGGCTGACGATACAAATCTAACAGACAATCTGCAAGTTCCCTTGGCTTATCGCTATGATAAACAAAGCCACAGTGTTCGCCTGCAACTATTCTTGCCAAAGGAAGACAGTCAGAGGTTAAAACTGGTATTCCGTAAGCCATATATTGAAACAGTTTATGCGGTATTGTCGAGTCAGTATGCGGGGAGCGTAAGTGCGGGATTATGGCAACATGTGAACCGGTAAGTTCGCTTAACATTTTACAGGCTGGCTTCCAACCCTCAAACACGATGTTATCGTTTACTCCAAGAGAATCTACCAGAATTCTCAGCTCTGTTTCATATCTGCCGTGACCGAAAATGCGGAATTTTATATTTGGAATGGCTTCTTTTACCAAATCAATTGCCTGAACAACATACTGCAAACCCCGATGTCGCGTTATACCACCACCATAGAACAAAGTGAGCTCATCCTCTTTACTTATCTGAACGGGACAGGTAAACTTATTTTCAGGAAATGTGTTGGAAACTATCGTAATCTTTTCAGGAGAACAGCCTTCTTTCACCAATCTGTCCTTTGCTTCCTCAACCACGACAACAACTTTGTCAGCATTCAGAACTGCCGTCTTTTCATATTCTTTCCATTGTTCAAGCTTGAACAGCAGATTAGCTGGGAACCGTTTAATATGATCAGAAATCTTTAGTAGTTCAGGATAGTTTTCATGCAAATCAAGTATCATCTTGAAGCCGTTTTCAACTCGTAGTTCTCGGATAACTTCCGCTAAGGGTAGATCATGCAGATGCACAACCGCGAAGCTGTGTTCTTTTATCAATTTTTGCAAACACTTTTTCCACCAATTGAAGTAAAACGAAGTGCGAAGACATCCAACAGAGCTTTGATAAATTCGTTTAGGGATATGCTTTCTGTGAATAGTTACATTTGGATAACTCTCGGGATTGGGATTGTTCTCTGTCTCACAGCACACAAGATGTACTTCATGTCCGGCAGAAGAGAGTGCATCTATTTCATTTTCAACTCGTAAATCGGGAGGGAAACTACTCTCCAAGACCATCAGTACTTTCATATTATTTCTTTCCGAGATTCTTAACTGCCCGTTCCGATTCCCGTTTTAAATCCTTCATCTGCTTATCGTCTCTTTTATCATAAGTATGTTTACCTTTGGCAATAGCTATTTTGACCTTACAAAGCCCCTTTTCGTTAAGATACATCTCCAGGGGAATAATTGTCATTCCCTGCTCCTTAACTTTCCGTTCCATCTTTGTGATTTCGCGTTTATGCATTAAAAGCTTACGGTTTCGAACTGCTTCATGATTATCATAAGTCCCTTTTTCATAGGGGCTTATGTGTAATCCCATAAGCCATAATTCATCCTTTATTATCTTACCGTAACTATCCGTAAAACTTACTTTACCTTGTCTTATGGATTTTATCTCGGTACCGGTAAGGACAATTCCGGCTTCGTAAGTCTCTATCATAGCATATTCGTGATAAGCCTTCCTGTTTTTTATTGATAACATATCCTATCCTTTAATCAAAAACCATGAATAATTAGTTAATACTGATTCTTCGCTGAGTGTCAACTAATTTTTATTCCACCTGCTTTTTAGCAACTTTTTTCCTATTTAAATTAAAATAGGCACAGTCCTAAGAAAGTTGCTCGCCTTTGGCTTGCGAGCTCCTCCCTTTGATCGGTTTCTTGTTCCCAAGCCTCTGCTTGGGAACATTCCTGTCTGGGAATGAAAAATAGTGTTTCTTGTTCCCAAGCCCCTGCTTGGGAACATTCCTGCCTGGGAACAAAAAATACACTTTGAAAATAGATTCACAGTGCGTTTTATGCGGAGTTCGGTCATTTCATTGAACTTTTCATGCCACTTTATTGCCATAGCCATCTCCTCACTGTTTTGTCACTGCTCAGTCACTGCTTCTCCACTGTCCACCCACTGAAACAGTGGGTGGACAGTGAGTGCACAGTGGG
>JAFGVF010000117.1 GCA_016938155.1 Candidatus Cloacimonadota bacterium | reverse complement strand
CTGATGCAGACGCTGGAGTCCTTTAGTATCTTTACCGTAAGACCCTGCCTCACGACGGAAACAAGCAGTTGCAGCACAAAGTTTGCGTGGAAGCATGTCGGCACGCATTATCTCATTAGCATAGTAATTTGTAACAGGAACTTCCGCAGTAGGGATGAGGTAGAGGTCGTCGTCCGTCATGCGGTACATATCCTCTGCCATTTTAGGCAGCTGTCCGGTTCCTGTCATGGTTGCAGAATTAACCAACAACGGAACGCCTATCTCTTCATAACCGTTTTCATTCACTTGAAAATCAAGCATAAAATTGATTAATGCTCTTTCTAAACGAGCACCTTTTCCTGTATAGATAGGGAAACCGCTACCGGAAATCTTACCACCTCGTTCCAGATCAAGATAACCAAGATTATTGGCTAATTCCAAATGGTCTTTGGGAACGAATGCAAAATCCGGTTTTGCTCCCTCATATCTCAGAATCTCGTTATCTTCCTCTCCACCGATAGGTACGCTAGGGTGGGGGAGATTAGGTATCCAAAGCAGGGCATTGTTAAGCTCTTTCTCAAGTTCGCTGATATTCTTGCTCATATCTTTAATAGAACCGGCAATCTCCTGCATCTCATTTAACAGGTCATCAGCATTCTCATTATTGCGTTTCTTGAGCCCAATCTCTTTTGATACCTTATTTTGATGAGCTTTTAACTGGTCAAAATCGAACTGCAGTTTTCGCTTCTGCTCATCTAACTCAATAATCCTATCTATATCTGCATTTGCCTTTTTATCGGTTATTGCCTTCTTTACCTGTTCCGTATTCTCACGGATGAATTTAAGGTCTAACATTAAACACCTCTTTTCTTTTCTATAGCAATCTCAATCATCTTACAAAAACTCTCAATTTCCAATGAAGCTCCGCCGATTAATCCGCCGTCAATATCTCCACAAGAGAGTAGCTCATCCATATTTGTCGGCTTCATACTGCCACCATATAGAATCAATACTTTCTGAGCAATCTCATTACTGTAAAGCTTTGAAAGTAATCTGCGTATCAACGAATGAACTTCCTGTGCCTGCTCCGGGGTAGCCGTTATACCCGTCCCGATTGCCCAAACAGGCTCATAAGCAATGACTATTTCATCACCGGTCGCAAGCTTTACATCATTGAGACAACCCTCTAACTGGGTGATCACAACTTCCATTGTTTCTTCAGCTTCCCGTTGCTCAAGGGTTTCTCCAATACAGATTATGGGTTTAATTCCGGAAGCCAGCAGCATCTGAAGTTTTCTATTTATTGTCTCATCTGTTTCCTGATGATAAGCTCTTCTTTCTGAATGTCCTATGATGCACATATCTACCGGTAACGATGCAAGCATAAACGCTGAAACCTCTCCTGTAAAAGCTCCGTTGATATTCTTACTCACATCTTGAGCACTAAGAAGTATGTTAGCGTCTGCAATTGCATCTCTTGCACCGGATAACGAAAGATAAGTCGGTGCGACCATAACCTCAACCTCAGGGTGTTGATTGCTTTTGGTGAATTCTGCCAGAATCTGAAGAAATTCATTTGTCTCGGCAGGAGTCTTATTCATCTTCCAGTTACCAGCTACTAATATGTTTCTCATAATACACCTTCTGCCTGTTTTTTATGAAACAATTTTTGCATAGTGTTTTTTGTAAAGTAAATAATGTTTAAATGGGGAAGAGGCGTGATTTAGAATTTGTGAGGAATAAACTGAAGCAAATCTAGAACGAACCGAGTTAGATATCTGCAAAAAAAAGACATTCAAGCTCAACAGCCATTGCTCTAAATGTGAATTTTAAAAAGTCTCACATCTCCCTCACTAAAAAACCATTACGCAAGAATATCATGCCATTTGGAACAAAACAAAAGATTTAGTGAATTTACCAAACAGAAATGACATCTGAGTCACAGACAAAAAGAAAATGCAAAAAATGGGCTAATTTTAGCACTCCCAAAAAATCGAAAAGTCAGCAAGGAAAAGAGGTAGATTTGAGCAATTAGAATTTCGGGATAATATATGTTATGTAAACTAATGCTATTCATCTTTAAGATGTTGGTGTCGTGGAGATTATGTTTTAGGAACTTTCTGTTCCTGGCAATTACAAATGTAAAGTCACAAATGTTTATTCGGTTGCCTTCAAGCCCAAAAATACTCTCCAAAACACCGGCTTTCAAAAACGGCTATATTTTCAACGAACGAGCTCTTCCCTATGTAGTTTGTCAGAATCAAAATTATCGTTTGTCGGAAAATCGCTGTTTTTCATTCTTAAGCGAAAAATCTCTTGCTTAATTTTGCCCTATTATTTTTCGTCTATGTAATAATCATTAGGAGACTTTAATATGAAAAGCATGACCGGATTCGGTAAAGCAAGCCATTACAGTGATGAATTTGATATAGAAATACAGTTACGATCTGTTAACAACAGGTTTCTTGATATGAAGTTGTATCTTCCCAACGAGCTTTCATTCTTGGATATTCAGGCTCGAAAGATGATTCAGGAGAAGATTAGTCGCGGAACACTTGAGTTACGAGTTAATTACCGTGATAAGAGATTACCTAATGCTACTCTGGATTTCAATAAGCTCGAGATGTATAACAGGTTATCGCAGCAAGTGGCTTCCTATTTAGAAATTGAATACACTCCCGACATTGATAAAATACTTGAAAACAATGACCTTATTATCATGGAAAACGAGGACTTAGATGATACACAATTCTCCGATTCGTTCATGAGTGTTCTCGCCACAGCCCTTGATTTACACCAGAAAATGGCTATGCAGGAAGGTGAATCGATGAATGCTTTCTTTCGTAGTTCCATTACAAAAATGCTGAATGCATTATTAGAAATTGAAGAGTATTTTATTGAGCATAAGGCAGAAATTCATGACAAGCTGAAAGGTCGTGTCTTAGAGCTTTTTAATGATCATCTCACTGAAGAAAATGAGAAGAGAATCCTTTTAGAAACAGCTATTTACATTGATAAATCAGATGTAAACGAAGAGATTACGCGTTTAAGAAATCACATAAATAAGCTTTCCATGATTATTGAAGAAACTGACTCTGAACCGATAGGGAAGACACTTAATTTTATTATGCAGGAAATGCATCGGGAAGCAAACACACTTGGTTCAAAGTTCAGCACTACAAGTTCATTTGGTAATGTTTTGATCCTCAAAGAAGAGATAGATAAGTGTAAGGAGATGGTCCTCAATGTCGAATAATGTCCTTGTCCAATGGATATCTTGGCCCTTCCGTGACCGACCTCTTGCCTCTACCCTACTTTCCGTTTTTATTATCGCCATGGGAATTATGCTCTGGAATATAGCGGTTGTAAGTTGGGATATGCCCTACTTTTATTATCTGGGTATGGCAATTCTTTTTCTAAGTTT
>JAFGVF010000116.1 GCA_016938155.1 Candidatus Cloacimonadota bacterium | reverse complement strand
TTCCATTTTCTACTTGCGTCAGTAATATAAAAGACTTCATTATAATCCAAATCAAAATAGGGCTCAAGTAAAATATTACTATCAAAGTAGTTATATTTAAGCCATAGCAATCTATTATCTATTAATGAAGAAGGGCTACCATGCATAGATATGGTCTCTATGTTTGCAATCTTGCGAAAAGCATAAAGATTTTCCTGAAAATCCATTATTGCTTCTTCAAACAAATTTTCTGCTATTATTCTTACTCTTGTCTCTAAATTCCTAAGAATGCTGTCAAATTCCGATTCTCTAATACCTAAATTATTTTCAATGTTCTCGTCGGTTTTCTGCTTACCTAAAGCATTCAATAATGCCGGTCGAAAGGCAAGATTGATTTTAAGGATATCCTCTTTTCTCAATTTCAATTTCTCGGAAATTACAGATAAGTTTTCATAATGGTAACCAACATCATGTTTGAGTGAAGCGATCTCTTGAATTATAGAAGGAATAAATACATCTTTTCTATATCTGAAGTAATAGGTACCTGTTACTTTTAGAGCATTTTCTAGTTTTGCAGTGGTTAAAGCATTTTGAGGTTGTCTATCAATGTCATGCCTAATTAATAGATGCCTTCCAGAAGAATAATCAATGTTTAACGAATGAAGTGAGTACTTTTCAATGAAGCTTTCAAGTAACTGCTTGTAACTTTGAAATGTAAAATCCATCATAATCTGCATTCCTGCGTTAAAACCTTAACATCCATCGTATTTATGCCTGCGTATATCCTTTTGCACTCTTTATAATTTTTGCAGTTAAAATCCATCATCGTTTTTGTCAACACAATTCTTGGTGTAAATATATGTTTTAAACTGGCGTTTTCTTACTTTTGTTTTTGTATTCTTAATCGTAAGTTTTCTCCAAACGATGGATTCTGTAATATAATTGAGTAATGTGTATTTCTTAAGGATTATGGGTCGTTTATTTTTTGTATAGAAATTCTTTTATGTAGTTTTTTTGATAATCACAACAAATAGTTATTCTAAGCTTCACCAATCAATCCTTGACTTAATTTTGCATTAACACTAACTATCTCAAAGGTAAGAATGGAAGGAAAATGATAAGTATAAATAAAGAAGAGATATTCACAGTAAGTGAAGTAAACAGTCATATAAAGCATGTTATTGAGGGTGGGATTTCAACTTTATTTGTGGAAGGTGAGATATCCAACTACACCCATCATCGCTCGGGTCATATTTACTTCAGTATAAAAGACATGAACAGCACCTTAAAATGTGTCTTTTTTCGCAATTATAATATGTATCTTGATTTTGCACCTAATGATGGAGATAAGGTAATTGTTGCCGGTAAGGTCACAGTTTACGAGACGGGTGGTCAATATCAGTTGAATGTAACCAAAATGTATTCTGCAGGTAAAGGACTACTTCAGGCAGAGTTCGAAAAGTTGAAAAAAAAGCTTTCCGAGGAGGGTCTCTTCGACCCTGCACATAAACAGCCACTACCAAGGTTTCCGGAAAAAATAGGAGTTGTCTCTTCACCCACAGCAGCTGCCTTTCAAGATATATGTAATGTTTTGACCCGCAGGTATCCGGTACCTGTTTATATATATCCTGCCCTAACTCAAGGGGAGAGTGCTCCCGAAACTCTAATAGCCGGAATCAGGTATTTCAATCAGCATTATCCTGTTGATGTTATTATCCTTGGTCGAGGAGGTGGTTCTCAGGAGGACCTGTTCTGCTTCAATGATGAACCCCTTGCAAGAGAGATTTATGCCTCAAAGATACCAATCATTACAGGGATTGGACATGAGATTGATTTTACTATTGCCGATTTTGTCAGCGATTTACGAGCTCCAACTCCCTCGGCAGCAGCCGAACTTGCAGTCCCTGATAAAAGGGAATTGCTTCAGAATCTTCGAGAGAAGCAGAATAAATTGACTATGATTATTAACCATAAGGTTAAAGATAAAAAAATAGCTTTAGGTGATTTAGGAAAGAGGATGCAAGTACAAAGTCCTGAATCCAGATTACAGAATTTCCAGCAGAGATTGGATGAATCTGTTTTTAAATTAACCTATTTCGGACAAAAGGTATCCCGTAAGAAAGAGGAGATAAACAGTATCTCTCGCCATTTTGCTCTTTTAATGAAGAAAATCGGTAGAGAAAGAGTTGATGAGTATCGCTATGTACTTAAAACAAACTCTTTAGATCTCCCAAGACTTGGGAAGGAGGCTTTGTTAAGAGAGCAGAATAGACTTTCATCTTTAGATGGTAAACTCAAGGCTCTCTCGCCCCAAAGAGCTTTTGAGAGAGGTTTTTCCATGCTACATAAAGATAAAGTAATCATCAAATCGATTGACAGTGTTTCCATCGGCGACAAAATTGCCGTTACTCTTAGTGACGGAGTATTATCCTGTGCTATAGAAAATAAAACAAAAAACGGAGTCTGATTCATTTGAAACGAATACTCTTGTTACTTATATGCCTACTTCTTTCTTCTATGCTTTCAGCAGAGATCAGGGCAGTCTGGGCTACCTCTTGGAATCTTGATACACCTGCAAAAATAGATGAACTTATCGAAGCGATGATAACAAATAAGCAGAATACCATTATGGCAGAAGTCCGCTACCGTGCCGATGCTCTATATACACCGAATAAGCAGGATAAAAGCTACCCTAATTCTGATCCGAAATCATATCTTTTAGCGAACAAGGACTTCGACGCTCTGTCATATCTTCTCGCCAGAAGCCAATTTACTGATATTCGAGTTCATGCCTGGCTTCCCATGATTGTTGCTACTCCGACCGATATGAAAAAACTCGATGATAACCATATCTATTATACTCATCCCGAGTGGTTTACTTGTGAAGAAAACGGGAAATCAATGAATCCCATTTCCGGTGAAGGTTTGTTTCTCGACCCTGGTATCCCGGAAGTGAGGGAATACTTGAGAAATGTAGTGAAGGATATTGCCGTAAACTATCCCCAAATCGCAGGAATCCATCTTGATTATATCCGTTATCCCGGCATAGAATATGGATATCATCCGGTTTCTGTCACTGCCTGGAAGAGGTACTCCGGCACAGAAGAACCTATCACCTGGACGCAATGGAAGAAAAATCAGATTACCGGACTTGTTAAATCCATTTCAGATGATTTAAGGAAGATTTCAGCATCACTGGAATTATCAACAGCCGTTGTTGCAGATTACAATCGGGCAATCGGTCAGTTCTCTCAAGAATGGCATCAGTGGCTTGAAAGAGATATTGTTGACTATGTTTATCCCATGGCATATTCAACTAACACAAACAATGTAGAGAGTTTACTCAAAGATGATTTTAATATAGCGAATAAAGATAGAATCGTGATTGGATTAAGGGCTTTCAATAACTCAGGTTCTACGAAGTTTCCTGTTGAGAAAGTGGAACACAATATTTTAGAGACTCAAAAAGCAGGATATGCAGGAGTTTGTCTATTCTCTTATGGTGATTTGGTAAAGGAGTATTTTCCCCGTTTATTGATATCATGCTATAGCGTACCACCTGCAAAGCTGGAACCGATAGTAAGAAAGTCTGTTCAGAAAGAAGAACCTCCTGTGATTGCGGTAAATCAGGTTGAACCCGAGTCAATACCTCCCACAGAACCTGATACTTTAAAATCCATCGTCACTGCAGAATTCAATCCATCTCCCATTTCAGTAGAGGATCCCGTTCTTGAGCCTGAAACGAAGGTTGAACCGCAAGAAGAACCAGCTGCTATCGCTCTTAAAGAACCTGTAGAAACTCCTGCGGTAATAGAAGAACCTGCTGTGGAAGCTTCTCCTGCCTACGAAGAGCCTACAGTGAAAATCATTAAAGGTGAGGATTTCACAATCAACTTCCAGAAGTTAGGCAATAAATACAAGGTTACGGTTAATACCGATGTCAGTTGCCATATTGAATGGAAGATAACCCAAAGTGATAATTACCCACTTTATAGCAAGTACCGTTGGTATCCTAAGGGTGAAACAGTAGAGATATGGGATGGTCAACTGGATAACTCGGAGTACATCACTCCCGGTATCTATACCCTCTTTGCCTTCTCAGAAGTGCATCGGAAAAGCATTATCCTCAAGATAAGACTTCAATAAACAAAGAAGATTTTCATAGACAATCACGGACGCACACTGACTGACACGGTTTAGGTTTTGTGTTCGTCCCTGTTCTTCCGTGTCTGTCCCTGCTTCAACCAAAGAACGGGGCAATAACTCTCTCCAGCACTCCATGTAATTTGGAAATAGCAATCCCGTAATTGGTAATTTTCACTCCCCTGCGTTCGCATTCCATCATGCGTCGAATAACCTCCATCCGGTTAGTCATACAGGCACCGCAATGAAGAACAAGGGCATAACTCTCTAAATCATCAGGGAAGTCGTGACCTGAGAATACATCGAACTGTAAATCCTTTCCGGTATATTGTCTTATCCAGCGGGGAATCTTTACTCTGCCGATGTCGTCCGGTTGTACATGATGAGAGCAGGACTCAGCGATGAGAAGTTTATCTCCATCTTTTAGCTTATCAATCTGTTTTGCACCCTCGATCAGGGTCTCGAAATTACCTTTATAACGGGCAAATAGAGTCGAGAAGGTTGTCAGTTTCACATCCGGGTCAATATCGCCAACCACTTTCAGGACAACCTGTGAGTCGGTGATTACCAGATCCGGCTTGCGACTCAGTTCTGTGAGAGATTTCTCCAACTCCCGCTCTTTTACGATAATCCCGATGGCATCACTATCCAGTACCTCTCTCAATACCTGTACTTGAGGAAGAATAAGTCTTCCCTTCGGAGCAGCCAGATCAATGGGCACTACAAGTAGTACCGTCTGACCCGGTCTGAGTAAATCGCTGACCAGTACCTGTTCATTACTCATCTCAAGTGGAGCAAGCATCATCAGTTTCTCTTTCAACATCCGGATACCCTTGCCGTCAACACTTGATACTGAGGAATAGGCAATATTCCGCTCTATACAACGCTTGGCAGTGGTTTCGGGTAGAGGTTTCACATCCGCTTTATTGAATACCAGTATAAAAGGTATGTGCATCGCCTGTATATCAGCGATAAGCTTCTCCAAATCAGTGTCAATTTCATTCGATTCGGTGACAATCAGGGCAATATCGGTGCGGAAGAGTATCTTGCGGGTACGCTTTACCCGCTCTTCACCAAGAGAGCCTACATCGTCGATACCGGCAGTGTCATAGATAGTAACCGGCCCTAATGGTAGCAGTTCATACGCCTTGGCAACCGGGTCGGTAGTTGTTCCCGGAGTATCGGAAACGATAGAGATGTCCTGCCCGGTAAGAGCATTTATCAGAGACGATTTCCCGGCATTGCGTTTGCCGATGATAGTGAGAACAAGTCGTTCTCCGCGGGGTACTTTAGCCATTATTTATTCCTTAAAATCTA
>JAFGVF010000115.1 GCA_016938155.1 Candidatus Cloacimonadota bacterium | reverse complement strand
TTCACAATTTGGTCTTACTCTTGGGTAGAAACCGGCTCCATTAGGAGATTGGAACGGATCACAATATCCATACTTGATCTCAATGCTTTTCTCGGACACAATACCGACATAATCGGACAGATTAGGGGTATCTTCATCAGGAGCTTCTCCAAGGTTTGTTCCAGCCAACTTTATATCTCCAATTAAGAATAAAGTGTCTTCACAAGCCCAAGTCTGCTGACCGCCGAAACTTCCCTTAATCCAAAGTTTAGCATTATATACCATTCCGGCTGTTCCTGCTATCGAACCACTACCACCGGAAGTCCATATAGTATCTTTAATAGTTCGTACATTATATACAGTACTATCAATCACAATATAGCCACCCGGATCAACTGTATAGTGCCACATTGAGTCGATGCCAGTGGTTGTAATATTTCCTACCATGGCATTCCATGCTGAACCTGTCACCTCTACTGCAAATATAGTAGAAGTTGGACCACTTCCTGTATATATGGTCTGCCCATAATTACGAATATCGTCTGCCGTAGGATTAAAAATCAACTCACCGACTTCTTCTTCAAAACCTGCACGGAATATTAAATCCGCCGGTCCTTGACCATCCGGCCATTGGAAATGTCCGGTTGTCGAAACTTTTCCGAAGAAACAAGGCCAAATTCCATTGTACTCATTGTTTCCACCGGATTCTATATAAATATCTGAATTACTGTGGCATCTTCCATGGATAACATCTTCACCCCAGAAGCGCACTTCAGTATTGTTTGTGGACATCTCATTATCTGAAAAGTAATGATATCCGGCAAATGACATCTGTTTTAAATCTGCTTCTCCATACCTTTGTATAGAGGACATTGTACTTGTATCCAGAAATCCGGTTATCGCACCTCGTTTAGCCCTGATTAAACTCTTAACAACATAACCGTTCTCCAATGTCTGCTGATCAATGGCATGAAGGGTTTTCGGTTCTACCTTTGTTTTTAAGTAATAGCTTCGACGATGTTGCGTTCCATTCAATTGAGCCCGTCTTTCCGGGAAATACAAGACTCCACTGACACTTCCAAGTTGGCGAACGGCTAAAAGTCCCCTTTCTAATTCTGAACGTAAGAAGTGAGTCTCCTGTGTCGCATCATACTGTAGAGATAATAGGCTTGCATCGCTGCTGGACAATATTGCCATTGCAACGCTGGATAGTACTGCAATAATAGCAATAACAATTGCTATTGATAAACTGCCTTTCTCGTTAAGCATCTTATTAGTCATAATTCACTCCTTTTAATGATCGTTCATTATTCTTCTGGTTCATCTTCATTTACTATTATTGTCGCCATCTTGGTTGTATAGTGAATAGGTATCTCTTTATCTTTAACCATTAACACTGCCTTCAATTCAATCTCAACACACTGAGGTAACTCCGATGTATTCACCTTTGTAACCGTAAAATCAGTTACGGTTATCCTATCCTCGTATTTACGAGGAAAGATAATAATCGGTGCTGGTGGTGCTACAGATTGATATTGATAAGTAGCCTTAATCTGTCCCTGATGAAAGTAGTATTCAGAAAAGTCATTCGAACCACCGACTTCAATCGAAGGAAACACCATTACTCCGGAACCGGAGGAATTGGTTGATCCTCTTGTGATTACAATACTGGTAGAACTACTGACTCCATAGAAATATGGATCAAATTCAGAACCTATTTTCACACCAAATTTAATTTGGTTCAGAGCGTTAAATGCATCTTGATAAACATATGTCCTTGCTTGATATTCATCAAATTTATTGAAGAATGCTATTAAAGCTAAGACAGCACCTAAGACGACTATTACTGATAACCCTATTGAGGCTAGCACTTCTACTATAGTGAATCCACTTTCAGAGTTGCGTAACTTTGTTATAGTTTTCATTATAATCGCCTTTTAATAAAAGTCTTCACGCAAAACAACTTTGCGTTGCTTTTTATCACTGGGTTCGGTCCATCTTACGCTGATTTCTACGGCTTCGTAATGTAAGTTTTGAATCACTACATCTGGGGGAACTAAACCTAATTGCTTATATTCCATCACCCCTAATAGAGGTCCTCGGTTGTCGTATTCATCAATTACTACCGACTTGCTTCCAAAAGGGGATAGCCCGTTGTAAGTGTTCTTATAATACTTTTGCCAGTCTAATTCTCCGGATGCATGCATAATGGCAACTCGATCATGATAATTCTTCACAATCTGCCTTTCCGCATGCACGATTCCATAATACATCGCAATCGATGCGATAATAATAATTACAGCCGTAGCAAGAACTTCAGCAAGGGTAAAGCCGTTTTCGTTTTTCATCATATTATGTTACTTAGAAGCCTGCACCGGTTGCAAACATCTTTTTGTTATCAGCAATCTGTTCTGCAAGGGTTCGATCAACGAAACCGTTCATAACAAGATTGTACAGGGATTGATCTTTGGTTTGCATACCTTCTTTTGTACCTGCCTGGATTACAGAAGGTATCTGGTATGTTTTCTCTTCACGAATCAGGTTTCTCACTGCTGAATTTGCTATCATTATTTCAATAGCCGGAATTCGACTACTTCCATCTTTTGTTGGAAGTAAGGTTTGAGAAATAACTGCTTCTAATGATTCAGAAAGCATAGATCTAACCTGTTGCTGCTGTTCTTTGGGGAACATGTCAATGATACGGTCTATTGATTTTGTTGCACTTCCTGTATGAAGAGTAGCAAAAACCAGATGTCCTGTTTCAGCTGCTGTTAAAGCCAGAGAAACAGTTTCAAGGTCTCGCATCTCACCTACAAGTATTACATCCGGATCCTCACGAAGAGCGGAGCGTAGTGCAGCTGTAAACGACCATGTATCGTGACCTAATTCCCTTTGATTGATTAATGAGCCCTTACTTCTATGCACGAACTCAATCGGGTCTTCGATAGTTATAATGTGACATGCTTTTTTATCATTGATATGATCAATCATTGTAGCCAGAGTCGTGGATTTTCCACTTCCTGTTGGTCCGGTTACAAGAATTAGTCCCTTTTCTTTGTAGCAAAGCTTCCGCATAGACTCCGGTATGTGGAGTTCGTCGAAACCTTTGATTTCGTTTGGAATTACACGAAAAGCGGCGGCTAATCCATTGATCTGATGGAACGCATTAACACGGAATCTAACATCACTGGAAAGCTTGCATGAAAAGTCAAATTCAAGATTTTTCTTAAACAATGCTTTCTGAGCATCTGTCATCACGCCAAAAATCAGATGAGCAATTTCCTCTTCTGTTAATTGCGGAATATTCAAACGCTTCATGACTCCGTTCACACGCACCATCGGATGTGAACCTGAACTAATGTGAAGGTCCGAGGCTCCAGCGTCTGCTGTAAACTTCAATAATTCCTGAATCGTCAATTTTTCCTCCAATAGATACTTATCATTGGATAAGTACCCCTATTAATCTCACACTAATAACCAGGTATTATTCTTTTCCACCAGTGTCGATATCTGTCCACTCATCGACTCCATAGCCATGATATGCGGCTTCATCTTCGTCATACCAAACTTGCTTGCCTTCGCCTGCAGCAAAGTCAGCGGTTGAAGTTGCAATATACTTTTTAGGTGGGTTGCCGACAACTTCGAAATCCCAATTAGTTTCAGTGCCTTTTCCAAGTCTGGCTTCAAGCATTGCATCTTCGATTGTGTAATCATCTGTTGTTCCGTAGTTCTGCAGTCTAATGTCATAAGCATTTCTGATTGCTCTTAATGCTGTTTGTGCCTCTGTTGATCTTGATTTCTCAACATAACGCATATAACGTGGTACTGCAAATGCTGCAAGAATTGCAACGATGATAACAACAACAAGAATCTCGATAAGTGTGAATCCTTTCTGGTTCTTAAGGTAACTTGACATGGTTCCTCCTGTCTTTAGATTTTGATACATTAGCTATGTCTTGCATAAAACATGCCAAAAACATACTTTTTACTAATTATTTACACTCGGATAATAAAATATCTCTGGTTTTATAAGTCAAACAAAATCTGCATTCATTCATAACTTAATTTGATTAACCATTATTCAGGCTATATATCTGGTTTTCTGTATCTCTCTTAAAAACCGTGATTTATAGCTCTTTGTAATAATTTCTTTACCGGCGATAATTTTCTATAACTTCAAGCAATATTTGCAATTAGTTAATTTCTTTGCTTGTTCCCATTTTTCTTTTATTCTAATTACAAAATTATCAATTCCCAACTCATAGTTTTTCCGTTCCACAGGTTTACTAATTTTTCTCTTTTTTTAAATCTCCAACTGTTAACAATGTTATTTAAGTGCTAACAAAGTTACCAGTTTCGCTAATTACATATCACTCAACTTTGAAACGATGGATATCTGCAAGCACTGAGTCACCGAATTCATTAAAAGCCTCAACTCTCCAGAAGTAACTACTTCCTTGCTTCACATTAGGCTTGAAACTATATATGTCTTGATTCACTTCACCAATAAGCTTCATGACATCTTCATTAACACCTAAATAAACACGATAGCCTTCAGCTCTTTGGGCGGGATGCCACTGCAAAACAACTTCACCATTAATTACGGAATCATCTAAAGGCTGTTTAACTTTTACAAGTGGCGGTGGTGCTTTTAAAGTACTAAGCATGACAGTATCTGAATAAATCTCTGACCCATTTAGAAGATTAACTTCTATCTCTAATCTCGCATCAGCACCTGTATTGATATTCATCAGATAAATGGTTAGTACCTCACCGTCAGCCAGACT
This sequence comes from Candidatus Cloacimonadota bacterium, assembly GCA_016938155.1. GTDB lineage: Bacteria > Cloacimonadota > Cloacimonadia > Cloacimonadales > JAFGVF01 > Zophobacter. The sequence goes on along the minus strand of JAFGVF010000115.1, from coordinate 5,765 downwards.
ATGATTGAAATCCGACCCTTGAACCTGTAAGTAGCCAACCGGTTCTCCTGTGTCGGGAAAATAGCCTGAGTTAAGTGATGTGACTGGGTTCAAAACATCCGACGGATGAGTAGAACTCCATGCCTCCCAATATAGGTTTTCCAAACTTAGAATTGACCCATCACTATCCTGTAAACCAACAACGATAGGATAAGGTAAGGGTATTGTCTCATACTGGGAAAATAAGATTAAAGATACTGATAGCAGGAGACACAATAAAACAACCTTTCTCATAATTCTTCACTTCCTTTATTTTTCTTGGCAATTATTATCATCCGCTCACTTTCATCATTGTATGGCTCAAATTCAAAGCCCCCATAAACAGCCTCCATGCAAAAACCTGTTTCACTAAACAGGCTTTTCATATCTCCTAAACTGATTTCCTTCAAAGAGAGATTGTGTGTACAGACATCATTCTTACTATTATGGAAAAAGTATTCATCATTCCAACTTGTTATTCCATTGACCTTGTCAACCTTGTGTTTTGTAAACATTGAAACAAAGCATTTTTTCTCTGTATTATATTCCTTATACAATAAAACTTTATGATTGAGTTCCGGTAAGTCGCAGATATGTGGGTCGAGATCAAACCCCACCCTACCATTTCTTACCAGGATTTTAGAAATACTTGTGAGGCATTTTACTTGCTCTTCTCTTGTCAGTAAATATTGAAAAGTTGAGTAACTAAGAAAGCAGAAGTCGAACTTTTGAGTAGATTTAAGGGTAAGCATATCGTCAACAAGTACGCTCAAATTAGGATAAATATTTCTTTGTTTTAGTTTCGAGATAAAGGATGGAGCATTATCAATTGCTGTAAGAGTTATCCCGCTTTTAGCAAGTTGTAATGAAATCCTACCGGTACCGGCTCCAATCTCAAGTACCTTTGGACCATATTCTCGGCAAAGGCTTTCCCACATTGCTACATCTCTCTTTTGGGATTCATTTAACAAATCGAATTCCCAATCGTATATCTCAACAAAGTTATCCCAGTTTGTAGTCATAGCATCCTTTTGATATTAAAAAAGGGCAGGTAAACCTGCCCTCAATGTATATTACTATTTCCTTATTTTACGATAACAACTTTCTTTGTTACTGTATTTGAAGGAGAAGTAAGTCTGTAGAAATAGATACCGCTTCCGCAGTGTTTTCCATTCTCATTCGTTCCATCCCAATTAATGGTCTGGCTATGGTCAGCTTTGAAATTTCTTACTGATTGACCAAGAATGTTGTAAACAGTAATGTTTGCAACTTCGCCTGTCTTAACAGCAACATCAAAGCTAGTTCCGTTTACGAAAGGATTAGGATATGCAGAACCGATTACGGTACGGTCAATAGGATGTACTAACTGCTCATCAACTTTTACATCAACAGGTCCGTGTAAGTCAAGGTGACCATCAAGGTCAACACATTCTACCCAATAGTAATAGGTATAAGTGTCCTCAACTTCAAGATCTGTAACTCTGTATTCAGAAGCATGGTTATTCGGTGTAACAGAAGTGAGAAGAGTTGCATTAGCAAATGTGTTGTCTTCTGCTCTGTAAACATTGAAATTAGCCATATTTGTTTCAGATGCTGTATTCCATCTAACTTCAACACCAACACCGTCATCAGTAGCCATTGTAGCTGCTGTGAAAGAAGCAAATTCAACTGCGAGGATAGGTTCTTCGCCAATTACAAATGTTTCTTCAGATTTTCCAGGTGTGAATGTCCAAGTAAATGTTACTGTACCGGCAACATAATCCCATACTGCACCGAGAACTTCACCGGTTCCGATGTGCTCAAGGATACCACTGGCAAGTAAAGTATGGCTCAAAGTAATTGTTACAGTTACTCCACCATTAATGTTAATGCTGTAGCAAATGTTTACATCAAGAGTTGTTCCTGTTGGATCAGCAGCAGGGTCAACAACTGGGGCTGGAACATCTTCCGGAATGTCACCGGCAATATCAGCACCACCGGTACCATCATAATATTCTTCAGTTGTGAATGACCATACAGGACAAGCAACAGCATCACCATTAGCATTATAAGGAATAACCTGCCAGTAATACATTTTGCCGAATTCAACTGTAGGATTATAATCCATCATTACACCATCATAAACCATGGTCATAGGTGGGTTATCCATTCCAAAATATACTTTGTAACCGGTTGCTGTAGCTGCAGCATTCCATTCAAGCATTGTATCAACCATAACATCCATTGCAGCATCAGCAGGAGTTACCAATGTTGTTGGCATTGGTGGGTCCATTGAGATAGGAGCAGTCATAGTGATAGGAATAAAGTTCCAATCCCAAATATCTGGGTCACCATTAGTGAGTACAAATGAGAAGTTTAAATAATCTCCGGAAGAGATTTCTTCCATATAGACATCAACTTGCTGCCCTGCAGCCCAAGGAGTACCAAGATTATTGAAATCTTCGATCTGGAATCCAACCATCGGGAAACCCATACCTGTTTCGGCAGCAGTTGCCCAGTATGTGTTCAATGATGTAAGGGGGGTAAGTACCTGAGTAGGAGCAATTGGTCTAACAACTGTCCAATCTAAGTCTGACCAAATAGGTTCGTTCCCTTCAGAATCTAATAAACCAATTACTAGTGTATGCTGTGCAAAGACAAATCCTATTACAGCAAATAACAAAAATAATGAAATCAGAATTTTCTTCATATTTTCACCTCTTTTTTACTTTATAGCTCTTCCGTGTGCGGAACGGAAGGTACTACTATTTGTTCTGGTTACAGCAGGCCATGTGGAAACAGCTGTTGTTGTGATCATTAGTGGTTTACCGATTGAAATGGCAAAGTTGTTAAGCCACATCATTCCAACCTTATTGGATGATACCCAACCTTGAGTTGCTTCGTTCCATCTGGATACTGAAGTTGTTCCTGTTATGGCTGCTCCAAGAGTTCCTGCCATAGTTAAATCGCTTCTATCAAGCGGAACCATAACTGTGTTTCTTCCTGCAATTATCGAATAGTTAGGTTGTACAATCATTGCACCTGCACAATAGTATGCACCGGCTGTTGTAGTGGTTACCATATAAACTTCACCATTAGCAACGGCAAAATTGTTAAGCCACATCATACCAACTTTATTGGATGATACCCAACCTTGAGTTGCAGGATTCCATTTGGATACAGATGTTGCTCCGGTAATTGCATTACCAAGATTTCCGGCCATAGCTAAACCTGAGTTCATAGGTAATGCTATGAGGTTACGACCAACAACCATATCATATTTAACATATCCGACTACATCACTGGGGTCGGACTCAACGGCGATGAGAAAAGCTACAGCTAATAATAATATCAGCGGTATTATAACTTTCTTCATAATTCCTCCTAAATTATTTAGACCTTACCAAAAACATCCTTAAAACACATTCCCACATAACCACTATGCAAACAACTCAAAAAAGTGTCAAATACTTTTTCTGCTCTCTCTCTTTTTTCTTAATCACACATATTATTGTCAGTTTGCACAACTGCTTGATATGTAACCTATTACTATTAACTTACCTAATCTTCAATTTTCAAGAATATTTTTTGTAAGTTGCCGTTTTTTCTTGTTGTTAACCTTTTTTTTGGGGACACCCAATTTACTAAATTTAATCTTTGGTCCCACTAGAATTCCCATCTATATTTTTTAGATTTTCGGAAGCTTCCGAGAAATAGGGATTGATTTTCAAAGCCTCTTTAAAGTATGTAACTGCCATGCTTTTATTGTTTGTTTCCTTCATGCAGATACCGAGTAAATTATACGCTTTCGCTAAATCCTTATCAACAGCCAATCTTTGCTTAAAGAAAGTCTCATCATAGTCTTCTGTATTTATCTCTGATACAGGTATCTCGAGAAGCTGCTTCACTTTTTCTAAAGCTTCCTCTTTTTCTCTCATTACAAACAGATCTCTCTCAAGCATACCATGATACCTTTCTTTAAGACTGACTCGGAAATCTATTCCTTTCTTAAGTAAAGGAATTGCTTCGGAATACATCTCATGATTAATGTAAATCTGAGCACCCCTGAAGCATCCATAATCCGGTTCAGGTGCAACTTCTGCAGACTTAGCATAGTATTCACCGGCTTTGCGGAAATCACCTGTTTTTAGGTACAACTCAGCTATATTGATATAGTTCAGATGTGCTTGCTCAGGGTACTTTGAAACAAGACCGTTAAAAAGGTCTAAGGCTTTGTCGTACTCACCAAGTTCACGATATGCCAGGGCAATGTTACCGATAGCATCTTTAATCTCCGGATCAATTCTCAAAACCTGCTCATAAAGCTTAATACTGGCTTTGAACTGCCTTTTTCGAAGAATATCATCTGCCTGCTCTTTTATTGATAATGCCTCTTCTGTTCTACCCGGATTACTTGCTTCAACGAGCCACTTTGGTTGGATCAAAGTAAGAATTCCGAAAGCTATCAAAATACCCCAGACTCCGAAGATGAATGATGGGACAATGTAATCAAAAGCATCCCGCTTCAATTTATTCTGTTTATTTGGAACTGTGGATAATGCACAAAACATTTTTCCCCTCCTTCTTAAGCCTGTTAAACAGTACTCTTGCCTCTTCATTTTTTAATGTAAACACCTGCATTCCCTTGAGAGTGTGCTCATTAAATACAAAATCCCATTCTTTAAATGACTCGAGTAAACCTCTGCCTCCTTTACCTTCAAATCCTGTAGCAAAGATCAGAATATCCGGCTTCTTGCTGAATATGGTGTTCAAATCCCGTGAATTAAAGAAGGTCTTCTTATCGACAAAGCGGAAATTTCCATCAGGAAATATCATAACATCATAGAATAATATGGGGATACCTTTATAAATAGTCAATTCCCTTGATGTTTTCACAATATACTCATCTTTGTATTTGAGAAAGAAGAAACCCTGAATAATGATTATTAATGCCAAGCAGATTAGCAAACCGTTCCTGATCTTTCTATACCCCGAAAGGTGAATTATCGCAAAGAGAAAAAGGAACCCTCCGAAAGTGAGTAAGATGGTATAATACCAGTAAATTTTATCAGCAAATAAGGAGCTGTTGAAAAGCAACAAATATACAAACATTGCTCCCAAAACCAATACGCTCAGCGGATTCTTAGGATAGTCCCTCAATCTCTTTTCTCTAATTTTCCATCCATTCTGAACGATCTTACCATGCTCAACAACAAAGAACACAATAAATAATCCGATAACTGTTCCCCATCCATCTTTTCCGATATCGGATATATCGAATATTCTTGAAGAAATAAACACCTGAACACTCTCATCAAATGTGGATGCACCTAAAGCCATTAAATAGGTGCGAAGAATGATTGCATTATCTGATAAATCCTTACTTTTTAAATAGCGATAGGCTACATAAGTAAAGATACCATAAGCAAAATAATGCCAATTATGCTGTAGCTCATAAAACTTGTGATTGAAGTAGTAATCGGATGTTTTCTGACCAATACCCATGAGCACAATGATAATTATTAGTGATACAATCCGCCACCAATCCAATTTCTTCCAGGCGGTTATTAAGATAAATAAAAGAACAGCAATCGCAATTACTACTACAAAAGGTATAAAATGCCCTTCAATTTCAAATCCTGCTCGCGAAATGGACCCGATTGCTGCCTGCAAATAGTTTTGAAGCATTAGGAAAGGTGTAAAAACCAATAATGCCACATAAAGTTCCATTTGAAGAAACTTAGAAAAAAAGATACTTTGTTTTTGTT
>JAFGVF010000114.1 GCA_016938155.1 Candidatus Cloacimonadota bacterium | reverse complement strand
GGCCAGGCTTGAACGGTACTGTTATCTCTTGGCCTGCATTTCTGGCTGCCTGTTCAATACCTGCACATCCGCCAAGAACAATCAAGTCGGCGAAGGAAACCTTCTTTTCTCCTGACTGCGCACTGTTGAATTCAGCCTGAATTTTTTCAAAAGCCTGAAGCACTGTGCTAAGCTGCGTCGGCTGGTTGACTTCCCAATTTTTCTGAGGTTCAAGACGAATCCGCGCTCCGTTCGCTCCGCCACGCTTGTCTGAGCCGCGGAAGGTTGAGGCAGAAGACCAGGCCGTTGATACAAGTTGGGTAACAGACAGTCCGGATTCCAGTATTTTACCTTTTAGTGCTGCAATATCTTGTTCATTAATCAATTCATGATCGACTGCAGGCACGGGATCCTGCCAGATCAGTTCCTCTGAAGGGACCTCAGGACCAAGGTAACGCGAACGCGGACCCATGTCGCGATGAGTCAGTTTGAACCAGGCACGGGCAAAAGCATCTGCAAACTCTTCAGGGTTGTCGCGATATCGCATAGCAATCGGTTTATATGCGGGGTCCATCCTTAATGAGAGGTCTGCGGTTGTCATCATTGGAGCATGTCGTTTAGAAGGATCGTGAGCATCCTGAACGGTAACTGCAGCAGCAGGATCCGTTGGAACCCACTGATTAGCACCGGCAGGACTTTTAACTAAATTCCAATCATATTGAAACAGCGTATTTAAGTAGCCCATATCAAATTTGGTCGGATTCGGCTTCCATGCACCTTCAATGCCGCTGCTGATGGTATCTCCTCCTTTGCCTTTGCCAAAATCACTCTTCCAGCCAAGGCCCATCTCCTCGATAGAAGCAGCCTCCGGTTCCGGACCGACATGTGTTGCAGGTCCCGCTCCATGACATTTGCCAAAGGTGTGACCACCCGCCACAAGTGCAACAGTCTCCTCATCGCTCATGGCCATACGGGCAAAAGTTTCCCGAACATCGCGCCCGGAAGCAACTGCATCAGGTATCCCATTAGGACCTTCCGGGTTTACATATATCAACCCCATTTGTACAGCTGCAAGTGGATTTTCAAGGTCTCTTTCCCCAGAGTAGCGTTTATCACCAAGCCACTCAGCTTCCGAACCCCAGTAAACGTCTTCCTGTGGTTCCCAAACGTCTTCGCGTCCGCCGCCAAAACCAAATATTTTTACTCCCATGGATTCGAGAGCACAATTACCTGCGAGGATCATAAGATCGGCCCAGGAAATTTTCTTGCCGTATTTTTTCTTGATTGGCCAAAGTAAACGGCGTGCTTTATCGAGATTCACATTATCCGGCCAGCTATTTAGTGGAGCAAAACGCTGGGTACCGTCGCTTGCCCCTCCACGCCCATCGCCCATTCTATAAGTACCTGCACTATGCCATGCCATTCGAATGAATAGAGGACCATAGTGACCATAATCTGCCGGCCACCATTCTTGTGAGTCTTTCATCAGAACGTAGAGATCTTTCTTTATTGCATCAAAATCAAGTTTCTTAAATTCTTCAGAATATTTGAAGTCTGCACCCATAGGATTGCTCAAGCTTGAGTTCTGATGTAGAATTTTCAGGTTCAATCGGTTAGGCCACCAGTCTTTGTTAGAAGTACCACCACCAGAAATGGCTTTTCTTTTATGACCGGTTACCGGACATTTCATTTCTTCCATCATTTATTCCTCCTTCACTTGTTCTTTTTATATTTGAAAGGCATCCGGGACAGATCCCTTTGAAATATACATCTTTATCATTAATCTTGAAGTCGGCCAGATTTCCGGAAGGTAAAGAATTTATACAGTTGTAGCCCTTATGGGTTAATTGTATACCTTATATTATTCCCTTACAATAAAGTATCAGCAGTTTTTAAATCTCTAAACCAACATAACTGCCAAACAAATAATTCTCATCTGATAAAATATACCTCGGCCCTTTCATTTTCCCTTTAACTTTTGCCAAGTCAGCCTATAAATCTTAATTATTCATCTGACATTGAACTTATAGCTTCGTATCTATCCTGACTTGTATGGTATTTCTTTTATAAAATCAGGGTGGCGGCTCATTTTATGAACAACACGGTGTTCATACCCTCCTCAAAAATATAAATTCCAAAATGCTTCTCTCTTTATTTAATTTTTTTCTTAAAATCCATATTAGACTTCTTCACTATGTACCTAAACACCTGACTGTAGGAATCAAGGTTCAAAATAGCCTTAAGGTAAGCGGGAAGTCCCGCCAATCTCGATAATAAAGATGCATTTTCCCTCCCCTTGCTGTATACATACCAAACAATCTTGAATAATACCAACCTGGAGGGGTGATTAAGGTGATAATAAAGTTTCTTTTCTATTGCTGTATCAGGTATTGCATTTAGCCTGTTCAGGAAAGGTACTGGTATATCCGCACCAAACTCGTCAACAAGAAAATTCAATCCCTGTTTCATTGTAAAAACAAGCTTCTTGTCAATTATGATATCCATCAAGCAATCCCAGTCGATATCGTCCCTTCGCTTTTCTATGATTAAAGCAACATCGGGAATCCATCTTATCGACGACATTTTATTCCATTTAAGCCCGTGGGAAGTATTATGGATTATCTGCATTTCGGGATTGAGGATTCTGAGCCTTCTGCCCTTGTATTCGACGGTTTCATAATTTTCCCAATATGATTTTTCGGAATCCTTCCACATTGACTGGGAGACAACATCCCAATGAAGATCAGTCTCAAAGCCACTCCCATTTGACATGGCAATCCCGTTCGTTCTCTTAAACTGGGTCAGGAACTTTTTATTGCGTCTGGGCTTCCATCCCAGCTCTTCCATGAGACTGAAAGCCTTCTGTGCATCTTCGCGTCGCACAAGGATATCCAGGTCATTCATCGGCCTGAGGGCAGGCTCTCCGTAATATGACGTTATCAGAGCTGCTCCCTTTAGCAGAATGCAATCTATATTGTTTCTACTGAAGGCGTCTAGAAGAGTTAGACCATTATGCATGATAGAGTTGTTTTTGTAGAGGAAATACCTATAGATACCCTTCATTCGGTTTTTATGAGGAAAATCAGGCTTGAGCAGAGATATTCTTTTATACAGTGCCGGAATCAGCCGATAACTTCCCCCTTCTATTTCCTCAAAATTTATGGAAGCCAACCAACTTTCAAAATGAGATAAGGCAGATTCCGAGCTTTTATCAAGAATTGCATGCAGCAGGTGTCTCTCTTGATTATTCATAATTATCATCCCTCATTTTCATCAGCCTCTCTTTAATAATTTTGGCATAGTTGGATCGTTTATCTTTATGAATAATACCATTGTTGCTGTAGTGAATTCGACGTTTCATATGTAAACCGGGCAAGACTCGATAGGTCAGTCCTTTGGGCTCAATCCGCGAAAGCCAATCCACTGTCACGCCGCTCTCATATTCTATGTTGAAGCTGCCGACCTTTAAGAAGTCTGACCGTTTAATCAGCATACAGCCGGGATGAAGAGCACTTCTGGGTTCTTCAACACACTTAAACCGCCTTCTAAAAGCATCATCAGTATCCGGGCTGTAAAATTCCTGCATCATCCCAAAGACAATATCGGAAGAATCCTCTTTTGCCATAGCCGTGATTGCGTCTCGGAGCCATTCCTTGCTCCACAAATCATCAGCATCCAGAAATGCCAAATAGTTACCTGTAGCATTACTGACACCCAAATTTCTGGCTGCACCGGATCCCTGATGTTCCTGCTTAAAATAGTGGATCTTGTCTCCAAAACTCTTGCAGATATCCACTGTTAAATCCGTTGAACCGTCATCGACCACAATAATCTCATAAGGCTTTAAATACTGGTTTAAAGCACTTTCGACAGCCTCTTTAAGATACTTCTCTCCGTTGTATACAGGAATGATTACGCTAATCCGGTTTTGTTTTCTTCGCGTTAAAGAAAGTCCGAAAGCCTTAAGCAAGTTTAGTTTAACTGCCGTCGTATCGCTTGTCAGATTGTTTCCATGAATTCGTTTCATCAGCAGATTTTCCGGAATCACTGCCTTTTGAAATCCAAAATCTTGAGCTCTCAAAAACCATTCAGTGTCCTCACCGTTTCTAAAGTCTTCATTAAAATATCCAATCTTTTCAAAATCGGCTTGTCTTACAACAAGGGAACTGGGAATGTAGCCCATCAGTTCTTTATTTTTTCCTTCTTCCCTCATCCATTCCGGAAATTCATCAAGTTCGGAAGTCAGATAACGGACATGGTTTGTGAATGTATATGAAATGTGGGGATGGGCTTCCATAAAGCTGATTTGAATCTCCAATTTCTTTAAATCCCATTTGTCGTCGGCGTCAATAAAAGCGAGGTACTCGCCGGTTGCCGCATCGATTCCTCTGTTTCTGGCCGAAGCTACGCCGCGATTCTCCTGCCGAATGCATTTTGAAACTTTCCCTTCAACTAAGGAAGAACTTTGATCCGTTGACCCGTCGTCCACGACAATGATTTCTATATTATTATATGTTTGGTTGCGAATGCTTTCGATTGTTTCAAGTATATAAGATTCTCCATTATATACCGGAATAACAACGCTCACTTTGGGATTGTTCATGCTATCAAATTCCTTTGACTAATTCCGTTAGCCTCTTATTGATTTCTTCCGGACAACTGCTTAAAATCATTTCATATGCAGGCACATTTCTGATTGCTTTTGATATGTTGTGCAGGGTTGTTCTTCCGCTTCCAGGCATTTGGAAGATGGTGCTTGAGGAAAGCACCCGGAGTGCGTTTATCCCGCCTGTCTTTAAATATGAAGATTCATCTCCGCCTATCTGGGGAATGACCACTACATAAAGCCGGATGGATTTTCTTATTCTGCCATTAATTTCATTCATGAAGAAATATCCCTTGTCTTCGTTCCTGGTGTTTACCGCAAAACTTGCAAGCTCAGGAAGCAGTTCTTCAGAGTCCCATCTAATCTTGCAGCTTGAATACAGGCTATAGATGATTTTGTCGTCTGTATCCAGGATCACATAATCGTCACCCAGGTAGTCGAAACCCCTCAGAGCCGCACATATGGCTGTCGTTGTCTTTCCTGAACCACCCTTGCCAGCCATCAATATGCCATGACCGTCTATGGCGATGGCTGCCCCATGGACCAGAATCATTCCATAATCTTGAGCGAAGTGGTGAAAAATCATCCTCATAGGTGCAGCTTTCTCATAGAAGGGAAGTATGTCCAAATTCGGAATATAATAGTATGCCTTCTTATTCTGGCTATCGTATCCGGAAAGAACCTTGCTTTCGTAGTTATATAAGATATGTTTACCGTCATTGCTGAAGATAAGCAGCTTTCTTTCCTCCGATGCATCCCTTTCAAATCGCTTCCATCCGTCAATGGGTTCGCTTGATGGTCCTCCGTGCATAACATATATGTCGAATTCCGGATCCCCGTCGGTTTCTATTTCCAAGTGGGAAAAAGGCCTCGAAAAAACTCCTTTGGCATTTTTATTTAAGAAGTGTAAGCATATAGATATTCCTTTTAATTTAATATGAGTCCTGAATAAAAATTCTCCGCATCCACAGATGTTGAACAGAGTTTCCATGCTATTTGTGTGGCTCATTGGGCCACCCCATCTCCGACACCTCATGTATTGGATCCAGAAGGAGCATTTCCTGCATATCCGAGAACTTCTCCATTTCCGGCTGTTCGTAGTCAATAGCTTCCGACATTACGTCCTCACTTGAACCTTCGGCAGGTATAATAAGTTTTTCTTCCTGCATAAAGTCGAAAAACTCCTCTATGTTATGACTGATTTCTTGATCAGTCTTCGTAGCGGATTTTCTTGATTTTAGGATGTCTTCAATAGAAAATCCCTTCTCCATCTGTTTCCATATAGCAGCGGCGGATCGGTTGAGGCTAAAGTAGCATCCGCTTTCAAGATTTATAACGACAAGTTCCTCTTCCATCGGTTCGCTGATTACATTTGGTTCGTTGGGTTTAAAATATTGTTTCATAAGAATCCGCTCCTTTTGATATAGCATATTTGATCTTCCAAATAAAAAGTGTTGTCTTTTTTGATTTATCTTGCATTATATCATTCCGATTTATAATTATACAACAAGGATACCTGATTTTTAATCTGAAAAGTGTAACTTATATCCGGCCGGCGATAGCCGGTTGTTTTTTTTCTCTCTCATCTGACAGCTCCCGCATATGCTTGGACTATATATTCCATCCGCGAGGTCAACTGCGTGTATGGTTCGACTTTCAGCATCTGAAAATACAATCTTCATAGCTACATAAAGGATTTCCGAAACAAAAGGTTCTGCCGGACAATAGGCAGAACATACTCCAATCTCGGAAATCCTTTATTTATCAGTGCTTTCAGTACACTCTATTTCTCAATTTGTGGCATCAATACAACCGGT
>JAFGVF010000113.1 GCA_016938155.1 Candidatus Cloacimonadota bacterium | reverse complement strand
GGTAGATATTATAACCGTTAAAACTTCTTAATCCTCCGCTGATGGCAGGCAAATTCCAGTTCAAGGTTATATCGTCGCCGACAACATTACCTGTAACTAATGTACAAGGATAAAGTACTTCCATCAAAACACTTACAGACTGTGAAGGAGCTGATGTTCCACTTGTATAGGTAGCAGTTACATAATAGTTATAGACACCATTGGCTAAGTCTTCATCCAGATAATACAATCTGTTTGGATTGAATATAGCTGCTATTTGCTGACCATCACGATAAACTGAATAGCTTATCAGGTTTCTGGTTGTTGTTGGATTTGCCCATGTTAGGCGGACATTTATCTGGTTTTCTATCTGATAAGAAACATTAGTCGGAGCGTAAAGAACCTCAATAACAACAGATGCAGAAGTTGCAGATTCTGATTCTCCGTTGGAATACAGTCCTGTTACTTCGTATGTATAGCTTCCATTTGATAAGTCCATATCTGTGTAAGTTAGAGTGGAAGGATTGTCAATTTGCATGATCATTACGCTGTTGCGATATACCTTATAACCTAAAAACTCTCTTGTCCCCGCAGGGGCATTCCAGTTGAGCTGTACATCGTTACCATTAACAATCTGTGCAGTAAGACCGGTTGGGGGGATCGGTACACCAATTGCTGCTATAGCTACATTAGAAGGAGCAGATTCTCCAATCGTATAAACAGCTTTAACTACATAGCGATAAACCGCTTGAGCCAAGTCCATATCATCATAGGTAATTGTCAGGGGATTGGTAATATCTGCAATAACAACATCGTTTCTGTAAATTCTGTATCCACTTAAAGCTCTGTTTCTGAATGTGGGAGGTCGGCTCCACGAAAGGTGTATATCATCATCTGAAACAACCTCAGCAATAAGGTTTGTGGGAGCATAAGGTACTTCTATCTCAATAGTTATTGGATTCGATGGGTTGGATAAACCCTCTTGATAGAAGGCTTTCACATAATAGGTATATTCAGCATTTGGAAGATTTGTATCAGTATAGCTCAACACATTTGGGTTACTGACAGTAATTAATTCTGAACCGTTACGATAAACTCTATAACCAATCAAATTACGAAGTGTAAGTGATGGTTGCTGCCATGAAAGCAGGGCACTATTGCCGTTAACAACCTGCACATTAAAGTTCTCAACAGGATTCAGAGGTGTATCGCCATTTGGGAAATCAACAGCATCTATCCAGGCACAGTCCTGCCCTTCAATCGTTGCCCCGTCTTTTTGGTATGTCCATCTGAAAGTATGGACACCGGCAGTAACGGGATACTCTTCATATTCCCAATATGCATCTCCATCCCATCTGTCCATCTCCTGGTCATCAATCCAGAAGGACAGATAGTCATAGGAGGGTGTTCCTTGAGAGTTTTCACACGATACTCTCTGATTAAATGATATAACATCATCAACAGAGACATCGATTTCTATAAATAGGGAAGTGGATTGATTATGGTTTATCTGGCCGGATTTGGCAGCCTGCACTCCGTAAAAATGTTCATTCGTTGTGATATTCCAGTCAGAATCTCCGCTAAACTGCCAGTTGAATCCACTGAAATCACCTTCAAAGTTTTCATCAACAGTTACAGGTCCCAGGCTTGGATAAATTCCAATTACAGCAGCATTCCCTGCTGTCATGTCAATTCCATTAAAGGCAAGAGCATCAAGGGTGAAGTAACCGTTTTCGTTACCTTCGTCGCCCCAATTTACATGGAACTCATTGCCGTTTTGCCAACCGTCAATTACAAAGCCGATCTCTCCATTAGCTGTATCTGCTTTATATAGAATGGGTCTGGCATTATTCAACTCATTCTTCAGTAACTGTTCCCATGCCGCATCTGTATAATCCTGTCTGCTTACAAGCTGTGCGGTTGCATCATAACGAAAATTATTCACTAATGCAGAAAACGCATTGGATATGGGTGCATAGGATTCGAATGTTCCGTAATCCATATTCATTGCTACACCACTGTGGAAAAGTAACTGCTGGGTTCCAGTGAGAATAAGTGTATTGGACATAGCAGCCCAATTATAATGAGTATTCTCAAAATCTGCAGTTATTGTACCGTAAGGTGCATCGTCATAGGAGTTTGTACCCTCTCCGTTTGCGGGGTGGTTCCAGTATTTCATAATCATAGATGTAGAAACAGCCATTGTTCCTACATTAACATTTCGTCCATCTCCCGCATTATCACGGGGACAACTGTTATTCCAGGAATCATCAGTTCCCCACATACTCTGTAACATAGGTGCAACATCAGCATATGATAGATAGATTATTGCAGAAATAAATAAAATAGTGATTACACTTTTCATAATACCTCCATACAGATTATGATAGAAAATGTTAACAATTGTTGAGTCAAGATATTTCTGCTTATATTCCGTTTAATTTTCAGTATTCACCTTGATTTTTTTTATTCTTGCGGTATATTTGAAAATGCTAAGAATTATCAGCACTTGTTTATCTTGGTCGAGACTTCTATTTATGAAAACGACCCTGAGAGTCGTTCTACAATCACATTTGCGTAAATTTGCGTCCATTTGCGGTTACAATCTTACATTTGGTTAAACTTCTTCCTTATATGCAAAGTATGTTGTCAGATGTTTTCTATCTCTACGGAAGTCCGCTCTCGTTTCACTTCAACCTTCGCTAAAGCTACGGCTCGATAAACCTGCAAACTCCCTTGTGTGTTTTAGAGGGGGTTACTAGCGAAGCAGTGACTTCCTTGTTTCTCGCGTGGTTGCAATTGTAGGGGCACAATAATTTGTGCCCAAAAGGGAGGGCTTAAAATGTTAAGCCCCTATGTGTAAGCTGGTGAAAGCTGTGTCTTCGCATTGCCCCGAACTCACTCCGTTCGTATTGGTGCGAGCTCAGAGAGCTGTTGTCTTTCCCAACCCTAAGGAAGTCCGCTCTCGTTTCTCTTCAACCTTCGCTAAAGCTACGGCTCGATAAACCGGCAAACTCCCTTGAGTTGTTTTACAAACCATAATTCTTGACATCTATCCCACCCTATAAATTTGTTACTGATATGAATTTACTAACAAAAGAACATTACGAAGGGGCTAATTATTGCCTGCACTGCGGTGAGAAACTGGAGTTGCGAAACGATGCCGAGGGCAAACTGCGTGCAGTATGCCCGAAGTGCGAGTGGACCTTCTACCGTAATCCGGTACCGGTTGTAGCTGCCGTAATCATCAACGACAAGGAAGAGGTTGTGATGATCAAACGGAAGTTCCCGCCCCGGGCAGGCGAATGGGCACTCCCCAGCGGTTATCTGGAGGTCTATCAGACTCCTGAGGAAGTGGTTGTCGATGAGATGCTGGAAGAGACCGGACTTATAGGAGAAGTAGATCACTT
>JAFGVF010000112.1 GCA_016938155.1 Candidatus Cloacimonadota bacterium | reverse complement strand
TGTAGATGATTCCCACACCAACTTCTTTTAGCTTTCTGATAAGCTTAAAAAGTGTCTTTACATCATTTTCTGGAAGTACAGATGAAGGTTCGTCCAAAATTAAAATTTTCGGTGTGAATTTGATTGCCTTAGCAACTTCTACGCGCTGCGCATTGGCAACTGAAATATCTGAAACAAGCTGTGATGGATCCAGGTCGTTGAAACCTAGTGATTCAAGCAATTCTCTCGCATCAAGCTCCATTTTTTCCTTACTAATAATGCCGATTTTATTTAAGGGAAAGTCATTGAAAAACAGATTCTCCGCAACAGACATTGTGGGAATAAGTGAGAAATGCTGCTGAACAGATCTTATACCAGCCTGCTGTGCATCAAGTGGATTAGAAATCCGAACCTCGTTCCCATCTACACTTATTGTTCCATTGTCCTTTTCAATAATTCCGCAAATCGCTTTAATGAGCGTGCTTTTTCCGGCACCGTTTTCACCCACTACAGCTAAGACCTCACCATGAGCAAGCTCAATATCTACATTATTTAAAGCCATGACTCCTGAATATCTTTTTGTTATACCTTTTATTGAAAGTAACGATTTCATAACGAATTCCCCTTCTTTCGAGATGAACTAGAATAAACCGCTACCAAGATAATTACACCCTTGATTATCTGCTGCCAGTATATACTTACATTCAACAAATTCATAATGTTGCCGATAAGACCCATTACCAAAGTTCCTACAACAACTCCACCGGCAGTCCCAATGCCTCCGGCCATACGTCCACCACCAATAACTACAGATGCGATAGCTGTAAGTTCCCATCCTGTTCCAACAGAATTCGAACCAAGTGTTAACCGTGATGCCATAAGAATTCCACCGATTGCACAGAAAAGTCCTGAAACAATATAAGCAGACATTTCCGTTCTTTTTACATTTACGCCACTAAGCCGAACCGCTTCTTTATTGCCGCCGAAACCTTTGATATATCTGCCCGCCTTTGTGTATTCTAAAACAAGGTTGAGTATAATTGTTATAAATAGCCAGATTATTGCTACAAGCGGAATGTACCAAAAGGAAGTGTTTCCTATTGTCAAAAATCCATCATTTTCGTAGAAAATCTGTCGGCCTTTTGACATCAGCAAGCCTATACCATTAAACACATTAAGCGTTGCCAGTGTTGCTATAAAAGGAATTATTTTAAAGCGTGTAATTAAAACTCCATTAACTAGTCCAGCACCCAAGCCAACAAAAAGTGTGAAAATAATTGCCACAGGAATTGATATACCTGCTTTTAGCAAAGATGAAACTACGACTGATGTCATTGACACAATTGCACCAACGGAAAGGTCGATTCCACCAGTTAGTATAACCAGCAGCTCACCTAAAGAAACTATTCCGACCCCAGCGTTCTGTTTAAGCAAGTTTGATATATTTGCACCGGTAAAAAATTTATTGCTAATTAAAGCGGACACCCCCAACATTACAACCAGCAAAATATATTTTGAATTATCAGTAAATATCTTCTTTAAACGACTTTCGTTTTGCATAGTGTGTCATCCTCCAATAATTGAGACCGATAAATAGGCTACGCTTATTTATCGGTCTCTGCTTTAGTCTTAGAATTAAAATCCGTAATCGTAATATTCGTCTACGTTATCATAGGAAATAATAATAACAGGCAGTAGATATTCAGCATCAACAGATTTGCCGTCGAATATATCATTCAGTACATCCATTGTTATTTCAGCAATCATAATCGGGCTGTTCAAACCTGTAACAAGATCCGGTCCATTCTTTCCGCCTTCATTTTCTTTCATTTTATCAAAGAAAGCTTTTTCTCCATCGAAGCCTGTAATAAGCTTTATGTCTGTTCTATTTGCATTGGTAATTGCAGTCAGTGCACCAAGGCCTTGTGCATCATGATGACTGATAACGATATCTATTTTAGAATTTGCTGCAAGCATTTCTTCCATCTGAGCCATTCCATCGGCCTCACCAACATCTGAAGGGGCATAACGCTCATCAATCAGCGGGAATCTTGCCATTTCACCCTCGTCTGACATACCGCCCATGATTCCACCAAATCTGAATGCAGGACAACCAGTATCGGTCGGACAGCTACGGACATAAACAACATTACCACCATTGTAATTAGCCCCTACATACTGACCAATTCCGCGCGCAATAGCAAAGTTATCTATACCTACATAAGTATATCCTGAACCTGCCGAAGTATTATCCACGCAGATAAGAGGAATATTCGCATTTGCACATAACTGCTGAATTGAAGGTACAATTTCATCGCCTACAGGATTAAGTACCAGAGCCTCTACTCCCTGTGCAATAAGATCCTCAGCAAGCTTGAGTTGTTCTTCAGAAGTTCTGTTTTGACTAACTGTCATACTCGTTTCAACACCATTCTCTTCGCTAAGAGCTTCAAATCTTTCACTCATAGCAGCATGATAGCTCGTGCCCAAAGTAAGCTGTATGAACCCTACCTTATGTCCAGATGCACCTTCACCGCTTGAACTCTCGCCACCTGCAGCCGGATCCACCGGAGCTCCTGTGTCAGACTGGCATCCTACCATACATAGGGAAACTACCAATAAAAGAGCAATAGCTATGTGGATTAACTTAAACTTTTTCATTTTCTTCCTCCTTCTAATTTTCATTTTAACGTCTACAGTATTAGTATTCACAAAGTTTAATAACTTCCCAAAATGAGCCTCAGATTTATCCCTCCTTTTAATTTTTATTTTAACCTCTGCAATCTTAGTAATTGCAAAGAGTAATAACTTCTCAACATAAGCCTCAAATGATATTGCTTGAGAGAAAAACCACATTTTTATAAAATCGATTTTAAGCTTCCGTTCTCTTCATTTCACTCAATACTTTTGCTTAATATGAACAGCATAACCGGCAATTTCCGTTCTGAGATAAGCCACACTACCTTCTATATAGCCTTCATCTAGAAATTCTATACCTAGCTTTTTCATGAATATCACTGCTCGATTAAAATTATTGACCGCAATACCGATATGTCCATTAGTCCCCAGAAAGGGTCCTTTCATAATTTCTGCAATTTTGCCGGCAAAGTATGAATCGTCGGTTTCCGTTGCTTTCATAAGAAACAATCTGCTAAATATTTCAGCTGTATCTTGTGCTTCTTCTTTATTACGGCTGTTAATACCTATATGAAAAAGT
>JAFGVF010000111.1 GCA_016938155.1 Candidatus Cloacimonadota bacterium | reverse complement strand
ATTGCATACATATCCTGTTACTTCGGGAACACATACATTTAAATGGACTTATTACAAAGACTCCTCTGTAAGCTCGGGTTCAGATTGTACTTGGGTTGATAACATCACTTTCCCTCCCCTTGCGGCACCGGTTCCAATGATAGAGACAGATGTCTCGTCTATCAATTTCGGTAATGTATTGCAGGGAAGCTCCAGCTCTCGTCAGTTTACTATCAGCAATCTCGGTACTGCTGTTCTTTCCGGCACAATTACAACTCCGGCAGGCTTTACTATCAGCAGTGCCTCCCGTGATGAGAAATTCGGTCGGAGCAGAAATACAATTGCTTTCAGTGTCGGAGCTCTTGGTTCTGAAGCTTTTAATGTTAACTTCACACCAACAAGTCCGATTACATATTCAGGCAATGTTGTAATCAATCATAATGCTGCTGCCGGTACAACCAATATCAGCGTTGTCGGTATTGGTGTATTGCCGAATATTGAACTTAATCAAACACAACTCGACTTAAGTATTTTACCTGATGACCAGATGAGTACATCTCTTCAAATAAGCAATACAGGAGTCGGAGCACTTGAATATTCCATCGGCATTCAGGATACAGGGCGTAACAGTGGTGGTCCCGACACCTTCGGTTATGAATGGATTGACAGTAGAAGTACGGGCGGTCCTACATATAATTGGGTTGAAATATCCACACTTGGAACAGCCTTAACATTGAGTGATGATAGCGGTTCACCAGTAAACTTACCTTTTGATTTCGATTTCTATGGTGAGACTAAGAATAGTGTCAATATCTGTTCAAACGGCTACTTGACATTCGGCTCAACGACAAATGATTACTCAAATGATGCTATCCCTGGAACATCTCAACCAAATGATATAATCGCAGGTCTTTGGGATGACCTCAGACCTCTTTCAGGCGGTGGTGCAGGTACGGTTTATCATTATTATGATTCTGCGAATAATCGCTTCATCATTGAATATGATAATGTAAGACATTATTATGCAACAGGAGGTAATGAAACCTTCGAGGTTATTCTTTACCCGAATGGAAATATCCTTTTGCAGTACGCCTCAACAGGTACAGATACTGATTATACTATCGGTATTGAAAATTCTTCAGGAACTGATGGTTTGCAGATTTCGTATCTTTCTGCTTTCGGCTTGAATAATCTGGCAATTCTTATTTCCAACAACACAGTTCCTGAATGGTTAACAACAACGACAACCAATGGTTCTGTAATGCCTGGAAGTCCGGAATCGATTACTTTCAATATTGATTCTACAGACCTGCCTTTAGGTGTTTACACAAAGAATATAGTTGTTACATCTAATGACCCCGATACAGGCACGATAATTATACCCGTAACCCTGACCGTTACGAACACCCCATCCATTGATGCACCGGTTAATGTAGTCGCTTCAATGGCTGGAAACAATGTACAACTTAACTGGACTGCCGTTATGGGTGCTTCCAGTTATAAAATCTATGCTGCCGACACGCCTAATCCGGCAAGTTGGGGAACTCCGTATGCCGTTGTTTCAACAAATAGTTGGATTGACCCGTCAACTGCAACAACTAAGAAGTTCTTCCGAATTGTTGCATCCTCAACTCCTACCCGAACTGAGGCTATCGGTACTGCGAAATAGTTAATTAAATAACCTTAAAGACCTCTCCTGATACATCGGGAGAGGTTTTTTCTTTTTCAAATCAGTAATTATTATTCACATCTTTCCATTCCCTCAATCTCTTAATATAACACACAGGAAAGAAACGGGAAATACTTATGAACAAAATGTGAATAACTCGGGGGTTTGCCCGAGAGATTCCCGAGTGAGTCCCGTGTGATTCCCGAGAGATTCCCGGGTATTAGATTAGGACATAACTGGAAAATGGATTGGCTGTTAATGTAGTGTTATTGAATGAAAAGCCGGATAGTTAAGCCTGATAAAGGAAGAGTTTCAGTTGTAAAGAGTTTCAAGGGAGAATTATTACTTGACATTTTGAAATCAGATTGGATACTAAATCAGTTCAATATAATGAATATACGAAATTGGGAGGAAAAAATGAAAAAACTAATACTTTTTTCTGTCTTACTTACACTGCTTATAACATTATCGGCAGATGTAATGACAGCAGATCGGATGCTGAAACCGTTACCTAATGGTAAACCGACATTTCAAGCAAGTCATCCTATGGAAAGAGAAAATGGTAGTGGAATATCGTGGGAGATGCCATCAGCACCTTCAATTTTACTAAACAATAATTATTACGACTACATGATAGGTTCATACTGCAATATTCCGGTTATACCTCAACCGGAAACAGTTGATGGACACGGCTGGTTCTATACTTTTATGTCACAACCGAGTTCAGGCGGAAATCGTCGTGTATATTACGGATGGATGAACAACGATGGTCAACCGACCGAACAGAGATTTTTCACCAATGTTGATGCCTGGGAAGGTTATCAAGGCATGGATGTAGATGATTTGGGGCACATGATTTTAAGTTGGCATTCAATTGGAGCTAATGATGTTGCGGATGTGCGATACGGATATGACTCCTTCTTCGCATCCATTCCCGGCATAGCCAGTGACAGCTGGACAGCTGTTGATAATCCGGTAACACATAATGGATTTGATGATAACGAATATATGTGGCCCTCAGTATATATCGGACCATCCCCTCTGGGAGAATCGTATAATAGAGTTTATATAATGTCCTCAAACTCTGTTTCACATTCTGTGATTAGCGAAACATCAGGAGAACCTGCGGCAGTAGAAAATGTTTATATTTCCTTTGCCGACTACACTTCAGACGATTTGGATTTTGGAAATGAATTGGTCTGGACATATACCAGTATTCCAACACTGGATGCCTGGAATACAGACACTAATGAATGGAGACGCCCTAACCTTTCCTTTATCGTAGGCACAGGTGCAAGTGCAGGAAAAGTGTTTTACATAGGCACTCATCTTGGTGATTTGGCTGATGGTGAGCCTTCCTTTGATGTGTTCATTCATGATGATTATTGCAACCCTGAAACCGATTGGAGAGTTGTTAATTTTGAGATTACCATGCCCTTGGAAAACCCTGTAAATGCAAATGGTAACTTCCTTTTTGTAAATGATGAAACCAATGAACCCTGGGATTTGCATTGGGACATTGTAAATACATCACATTTCAATGTTTCCTTCGATGCTTTAGGAAGAATCCACATGCCGGCAACTTATGCAATTCTAACTTCTGAAGATAGCTATTTCTACTATTTCCATAATGTTAAAGATATGATTTTTAACCCGATGGATGAAACATTGCAAATTGTTGATGTCTTCCCCAAGAGCTTCGTTGAGGGAGAAACTTATATCCCGTGGGATATGAATGCTGATGGAGAACCTGACCAGTATTGGGATGATGGAACCTATGATGAAATCGACGATGGAATTACTCCGGATGTGGAAGGTTACGGAAACCTTAAATATGACACAATCTGGCCATTCCAACATTGGGATGCCGATAGTCATGAAGATGCTATGTTCTTCAATCTGAACCACTTGAAAATCACTGATGCTGATGAGAATGGTGTTATGGCAATGTTGTGGTTGGATTCAACTGCCGGCAGAGATTTCCTTGCTGATAACCTGTCTTACTGGGAGCCATACGATTCTACCCCGGAAATCTATATCTCCATCTCGGGCGATAACGGACATACTTGGAGAGAACCAATAGCTCTCAGCGGTGTTGATGTTGCCTCAGATTTCTGGATGGATGATAATGGTGAATACCTCGGTTTCACAGAGAGTCATGAATATGTCCCTGCTTGGGATGGGATGACAACCATGTACGCATACCCCGGTCAAAAGATGATGAATATTGGTGTTGATGGCGAAGGAAATGATATATATCGTTTGTTCATCATGTTCCATAATGATGATAACTGGGGATCTTCAGTAATAGGTGAAGGACAGGCAGGACCGGGACAAGTCATTATGAATGCCATTGATTTCCATATTCCACCCGCTGTAGCCAATAATGAGAATACTCAACCGGCAATCACAAACATGATGAAACAAAATTATCCCAATCCCTTCGGTTCGAGTGATACAAATATTGAATACACCCTCAAAAATAGCGGTAAGGTTAACCTTAGTATCTATAACATTAAAGGTCAACTCGTAAAAACACTTGTTGATGAGATGCAAAGTGCCACCCAGCATCAGATTTCCTGGAACGGTATAGATACAACCGGTAAAACAGCCCCGAGCGGTGTTTATTTTTACAGACTTCGTACTGATGAAAAGACCGAAACTCGGAAGATGATTAAAATAAAATAGACCATCTCTATTGCGATTATTAAGCCCTCTGTATATGCAGAGGGCTTTTTGTTAAAATTATTCTACTAATTTGTTGACATCCTTTTGATACATTAGCAATTTATAGCTT
>JAFGVF010000110.1 GCA_016938155.1 Candidatus Cloacimonadota bacterium | reverse complement strand
TGCCCAGGTCACAGCTGCTGCATTGACAGCTGAAAACAGGACACTAGCCAACCCGGCTTCTGTTCAGACAATTCCCACTTCGGCCAATCAGGAAGATCATGTCAGCATGGGTTCTGTATCCGCTTTAAAAGCCAGAACAGTACTTGAAAACACTGCTTTCGTACTCGCAATTGAGCTCATGGCAGGTTGTCAGGCTCTTGATGAAAGAGGAATCCCTTCTTCACCTGTTCTGGAAGAGATTAAAAGAGAAATCAGGTCTCGAGTCGCTAAAATAGAACGAGACAGATTTATGCAACCCGATATATTGATAATGAAAGAGATTATTGACAGCGAAATCCTGCCGAGTATTGTTAACAAGTATTTTACTATGAAATAGGAAGTAAATTTGAAAAAGAGTTTTGCTTTAATCCTAATTTTGACTCTTCTTACCGGCTGTGTTTATTACAACACTTTTTACAACGCCAGGAAGAGTTTTGAATCAGCACAGAAAAGAGCTTTGAATGCTCAAGGTAAACCTACATCACAGGCAGTACAGGAATACACTGATGTCATTAAGAAATGCGGAAAGATCATTACTAATCACAAGAAAAGTGAATGGACTGATGATGCTGCTTTTCTTATGGCAGAAGCCCTGTATTATAAGCAGACCAATAATTATCAAGCCCTGAGCCAGTTTGAGGAGATTGTAACCAATTTCCCCAATAGTGAATTTGCTCCCAAAGCAAAACTGTATTTAATCCGAATCAACAGAAAGTTGAGAAAAACAGAAGAAACAAACACTTTGATAAACAACTTCCTGATAAATCCTGCCAACACCGAATACTACAATGCGACTCATCTGCTTGCAGCAGAGTTTAATCTGGAGGATAAGGAATACACTAAGGCTAAATATCACTTAGAACGCATTCTCGAGAGTGACCAGAAAAGCAAAGAGTATATTCAAGCATACTTCTTACTCGGGAAAACATATTATCTCAATAAAGAGTATCAGAAATCCACCGAAGTATTCACGGAGCTATTGAAGATAAAAACTCCTCAGGAGATTAAGCTCGATACCCGCTATTTTCTTGCATATAATGCTTTCTATCTGGAAGACTATGCAACAGCCGATAAGATCGTTAAACTCCTGCTGCACCGAGAAAACAGAACCACACAAATACCCTGGGTTAAGCTGTTGAAAGGGAGAATACTTCTTGCAGAAGGCGATGCAGAGAGTTTCATAAGCTCTCTGAAATTCATCCTTGATAACCATGCACGCACCGAAGTCTCTGCCGAAAGTGCTTTTTATTTAGGGGAATACTATCTCTATAATGCTTTCGATTATGCAAAAGCAATCGAGTACTACAATAAAGTAAAATCTGAATTCGGTAAATCTGAATTTCTGGAAGCTTCCATTACGAAAAGCTCTGTTGCCAGTCAGATTCAATTACTCTCAGACCCCACAAGAACGCTTGACCCCGAGTCCTTGGTGAATGAGCAGTTCAAGTTAGCAGAGTATTTCATCAATATCATGAGTCTCCCCGATTCTGCCCTTACCGTTTATAATAAAATTATTACTAACAAATCACTGCTTGAGAAACAACTTGATACTTTGAGAGTAAATCTTGATACCGGTCGCATTGCTTTTGAGATAGAACAAGACTCTTTAGAACTTGCCCATAATGCTGCAATTGTTGCTGACAGCCTTGATAGTATGACAGAGGAGGGTTTGTCAGACTCTCTGCTTGTTGAAACGACCACAATAGACTCAACTAATACAGCATACGCAAGAACGGAGTTTGAGAAGACTGCCGATTACCGTTCCATCCAGACCAAAATTGAAAGCCTTGAGCGGATTTTGAATGATTATGACACGAAGATACTGCCTTTTACTTACTATGTTAAATCATGGATATACAAGACCTTAAAGGACAATGAAAATGCTGCCGGGCTGATTTTTACAGCCTTGAAATCTGAATTCCCGCAGAGTGAATACACCCATGCTTGCAGTCTGATGCTTGCAGGGGAAGCTCCAGACCTGACAACTCCCGAACAGAAAGTGATGCAGAAAGCTTATGATACTGCTGTTGACATTATGGAAACACAGCCCGATTCTGCCTTGGTTCTGTTGAGTGATTTTGCAAATGATACGAGTTCATCATTTTACACGAACTCACTCTATACAATCGGTTACATAAACTACTTTGTTAAGAATGATTCTCTGGCTGCAAAGTCTTGGTTCGACAAATTGCTTGATGCTGATGCTGAAGATAAGTATAGAGCTAATGTGGCATCGTTCTATCAAGACGGACATTTCATTGTTGCAAAAGAGGTTGAAGAAGAACCTGAGGCTGAAGCAGATAAAACGGATGATGAGAATTCGGAGCTTGACGAAGAGATAGAGACAGGAGATATTGATATTGAATCAGCAAACCCTGACAGCTTGAAAGAGGTTTCCCCTCCCGATACTTTGAAAAAGCAGACTCCAGATGATACCTCTCCAAAACCCGTAATTAAAGAGCAAACATCCGAGTAAATGTCACGACAGTCTAAACTCATTGAGCTTAATAGCTGGTTCAAACTGCTTTTTGTGATATTAACTGCTTATACAGTTTCTGTTTCCACAGTTCTTGTGAATATGTTCCTCTTCACAATTGCCTGGCTTCACACAGGGGATCATGGTCTTTTAACTCAGTGGAAAAGGACCCTCATCAAATTCCTCCCGTTTTTTATTGCCTATCATTTGCTCGGTTTGATATCCTCAATCCCCTTCCCTACTCAAATTCTTTTCTCCTGCCGTATCGTCTTTTTTCTTTACCTTTCCAATTTCCTTCTCCGGTCATTCTCGTTAGACTCAGTGATAGCTGATGCTGGCATATTGAAAAGAAATCCCTTATTCCGTGGTTTAGTGCATTTTATCTTAAACACAAGCAGTTTTATCCATGAGTTTTCTACTGCGAACAAGCAGCTGACTGAAACAGGAAATCGGGATATTATCAAAAAAGGGATAGACCTTCTAATAGTTTCACTTGCCGGAGCATGGGAAAATAAAGAGTTGATTAATGAATCAAGCCTTGAACGACTTGATGAGGCTATGTCATCACCATCCAGACAATTCAAGCTTTCCAACATCAGCTTGCTTTTCCCGATAATTCTTGACTTAATGATAATCTTCGATCTACCATTCAATTATGACCAGATATTTAGTTCAATTCGCATATAACGGAAGAAGGTTTCACGGCTGGCAAAGGCAGTTTAATGCCCTGACGGTCCAGGAAACCATCGAGAATGCTTTGGAGAAAATAGCCAAAACTCCCATCAGTATTACAGGTTCAGGTCGAACGGATACCGGGGTTCATGCCTTATGTCAATTCGCTCATTTCGATTTACCTTACGATATCCCGCCTGAAAGACTCAAGATGGCACTTATTACGGCTATTGCCTCCTACGATGTCAGACCAATCAAAGTTTGGCAGGTATCTACGGATTTTCATGCCCGTTACTGGGCTTATGAACGAAGTTACAGGTATATCATCACAAGAGAAAGAACACCTTTTAATGCTGAGTTTAAGAGCTATTTACCTCATCTGAAACTGCATCCTGATAGAATTCGTGAAGCTCTCCCCCTTTTCCTCGGTTCTCATGATTTCCTGTCCTTCTCGAAACCAAATCCCGATGTCCCGAATACAGTATGCGATTTAAAACGGTTAACCCTGGATGAAGCAGGTCATGACCTCATTTTCCACATCACTGCCGACAGATTCCTCCATAACATGGTTAGACGAATTGTCGGCTGTGTAGCCTCAATCTCCGGCCACAATCTCAATCCTTCTATCATCACCGATTTCCTCGAAGGCAGGAAAGGTGACCAGAAGATTCTCTTCACTGCCCCGCCAAACGGTCTTTATCTGATCGATGTCAAGTATCCTGATAAAGACATTGTACCTGATATAATCACTTTCTAAGCTCGCACCATTACGAAACCTTTCAAATGGTCTCTGTGTTAGGAGGTGCTGCTTTAGCTGCACTTTTTTTCAAGAGTACAGCTGAAGCAATACCTCCCTTTATTGGGGCTGTCCCACAACCTAAAACACATAGGAATACAACCCCTCACCTGATTTTCAAGCCTGAAAATCGACCTCTCCCCTCACCAGAAAAGTTTTTCTAAAAACTTTCCTTAGGGAGAGGAATTTTGAAGGAAGCCATCTTGGAGT
>JAFGVF010000109.1 GCA_016938155.1 Candidatus Cloacimonadota bacterium | reverse complement strand
TTTCTTTATGCAGGAGCAACAGATATGAATGGTTCTTTCAATGCACGGATATCTTTACCGACATATCTGAGCAAGGTTTCGGTTGTGGGATTCATGTCTGAAGCTGAAGTTGATATTGTAAACAACAGTATCACGCATACTTTTGGTTCGCAATATACTGCACCTGTCGGTAAGGCTGTAACTCCACCCAGAACAGAATTTGCCTATGTATCATCTTATGATGCTAACGGTACTCCTCTCGGAATGGATAGAGATATTATACCAACAGGATTCATGGATAAAATTAACGCCACTCTCCCTGAAAGACAGTCACTCTTTGTTTCTCATCCCGATTATCTCACTCCTGATGTTGAATTGAATGCTATCATTATCAATCAGGAAACGGATATCTGGATAACCTTTGTTCACGAAGGTGCCGGATACTTCAACTCACTGGCTTATTATACTTATCCTGTA
Source organism: Candidatus Cloacimonadota bacterium (assembly GCA_016938155.1). Taxonomy (GTDB): domain Bacteria; phylum Cloacimonadota; class Cloacimonadia; order Cloacimonadales; family JAFGVF01; genus Zophobacter. The sequence continues at coordinate 11,708 of JAFGVF010000109.1, read as the reverse complement.
GGTAATCCACCTGCAACTACTGCCGATATTGATACCCTATATGTAATATTCCCGAATGTTTCCTATGTTGGTGAAGGTGGCGGATTGGTATCAGGCGACAGAGTCTTCCTCGGTCATTTTGAGGTTGGCACAGTTCTTTCCTGGACACTTGTAGCCAACGGCTGGAGAAATGGACAGGTTAATCCTCGTTTAGATACTTGGTATTCCAACTATTACCTAAATCACAACGGTATGCAACAAAGTATTCAGGTTTGGGATGAAGAGTATGATAAACTCGTTTTTGCCTTTGAAGACCAGAATATTCCAAGTGGCGATAACGATTACAACGACACTGTTTTCTATCTGACCGGTAACCCTACAGGGACTATTGATACTTCCGATATCCCGCCTATCGACATTATTGATGATGATGACGGCGACGGTATTTCCAATATCTTTGACGATTTCCCTCAAGACCCCGACAGAGCTTTTGAAACCAATGACCATCAAAACTCAACTCTGGCATTTGAAGACCTCTGGCCTGATCAGGGTGATTATGACTTCAATGACATGGTTTTAGATTATAACTTCTTCTATCATACAGCTCCGGGAAACAAGATCAGACATATAATAGCTGAGTTCACTCTCAAGGCTGTAGGGGCAAGCTTCCAGAACGGTTTTGCTGTTCAACTACCTATGCCTTCCGGCATGATTGAAAGCGTTACTATCATTGATGGTAGTGACCCTCTAACTTATTCTGCAATCGTTTCACCTACAAACTTTGCTCCTTTCTTGGAAGCAAATAACGACGGCACAATTGTGATGTTCAACCATACAACCGAGATGATTGCGCAGGCTCCGGGACACTTTGTTAACACCGAAGCAGGTATTGCTTATGTTACACCTGTCTCTTTTGCTGTGGACATTAAACTGATTGGTGACAATATTCTCACTTCAGATTGGCAGTGGCAACCGCCCTTCAATCCCTTCATATTTGTGGACGGTAACCGTGGACACGAAGTTCATCTTGCCGATTATGCCCCGACTACACAGGTTGATGTAGCTCTCTTTGGTATCGGTGATGATGATACTGATGTTCCACTTGGAAGATACTATCGTACAGATTCTAATCTTCCTTGGGCATTGAATGTTGCAACCAGCTGGGATCACATGTATGAGAAGGCTGAGATTACTAAAGGTTATCTCAAATTCAAATCATGGGCAGAAAGCTATGGTACTATTAACACAGACTGGTATGAGGATAATCCCGGTAATCGTAACTGGGAAAAGATTTATCTGAGACCGTAATAGATTAATAATTGAAAAAGCCCCGCAAATGCGGGGCTTTTTTTATATTCGGTAAGACCTGCACCGCAACGCAGTGTGGAGCGGGAATGACACTGATTGTTTAATATCGTCCATTCTGTCCATTTAGTCCCTGAATTAGTTTCAAAACAATCCTTTGACCCTCGCCAATTCCTCATTTGCTTCCTTCATCAGGTCCTGCACAATTTGGTGAACCGACTTTATATCGGAGAAAAGTCCGACACTCTGTCCTGCCATGAGTGAGCCGTACTCTACATCTCCTTCCTGAACAGCCTTGCGCAGTGAGCCTGCCCAATAGTTTTCAACCTGATATTGAGCTTCTTCTTTGCAAATTTCATTATTCTCCAGTTTCTTTAGAAGCTCCAATTGCAGATGTCCGAAGTTCTCCATTCCTTTATTATTCAAGGCACGCACCCCCACAACGGGTAATTTACTGTCGTATTGGGGAGTTGCGATAGCTTCTCGAGCCTTTGCCCGACGGAAAGCAGTTTTGAACTTCTCATGAGCTGAACACTCTGTACTCAAAACAAAACGGGTACCCATCTGTACACCATACGCACCCATCAGAAGCAGATGTGCCATGATTTGACCCGTACCGAGTCCTCCCGCTGCGAAGATAGGGAAATCCCTGAACTTGAAGAGAACCTGTTGGAGTAAAACTATCAGGGAAACATAACCTATATGTCCACCAGCCTCATTACCCTCCAGAATCAGGGCATCGATACCCCAATTTATCTGCTTTTCAGCGATAGATTCAACAGCTGCGAAGGATATTGTCTTTTTTCCGGCAGCCTTCATCGTAACTACATCATTCTTGGTCGGGAAGTTACCTGCAAAGATAACAAAGGGCACTTCTTTCCTGAGCAGGATATCAAAATGTGCCCGATAGTTCGGGGCAATCGTAATCAGATTAACGGCAAAGGGTTTCTTTATTTCACGAACTAATCGGTCAATTTCAATTTCAAACAAATCGGGAGGCATATTACCGCTTGCGAACACGGGAAATGCTCCCGCATTACTTACGGCTTTCATGAGGGCAAAATCACTAATCCAGGTCATTCCACCGGAGATTATCGGATAATCCACTCCCAGAAAGTCTCTACCTTTCTTAAATAAATCTATAGCCATTGTTACTCCTTTTTCGATAGTATAATGCAAACAGGTGACTTAATACAAACTCTTATATGCAAAGAATGCCATAAAAGCCACAAAAACGAGAGTTAAAAGTGAGCTAAGCATCAACTTCTTAATGTTTATCGGCTTAACACTCAAGGCACGATAACCATGCAATACAGCTGCCTGAAAGAGATAGATACTATAGGCAGAAACAATAATCACACGAGAAGTGTTACAGAAAAGATGTGCCAGAGACAATAATGCAGCCAGACCAAATGCCAGATTTGCGTAGCCGACCTCAAACTGCCAGTCCGGCCTGTCGGTTATCCACCCTAAACGAGCTGCATCTGCTTTATGAAAGATGACATGGGTTACAAAGCTGAGAATCCCCACTAAACCTACTAAACCACCTGTTACAATCCGCATTGAGTATTCAGGATTATTATCCAGATAGTAGAAGCCAAAGAATACCGAAATGAAGACTATTGCATATCTAAGTATCACTAAAACTCTTATCATTTTCTACCTCCAATCGTTAGATTTAATATGTAAGTTCATCGTAATTTGAAGTCAAGGAAAATCAGAACATAACCATTCAATGGCGTTAGACCTTAGAATAGTGGTATCTGTATTTTATTTCTTAAAAGTAGTTGTTTGAATTACCGTTTTAAGTTAGCGAAACCAACTTCCTTAGTTTTTTATAAAGTTAACTCATGCACTACTTTGAGTTTACAAGTGTGGGGTAAGGATAAGAGCAACGAGTTGCTAAAACTGTTTTGTCGGTTGGTGCATGCACCAAAATCACTTAGTCAATTATGGTGCAAGTGGAATGAAGTCCCACTGATAATTCTTACTTACACTGTTAACCCTTGTCATTTTGCACAAATTGTGTTACCACAAAAGATACAAATGCGAGAGTACAAGTATTAACCATTACAGAAAATAACTAAAAGGAAGTCACTGCTTTGCTATGAACTCGCAATACGGACATAACGGTTTGATAGTAAAGAGTTCTTGAAGAAAGTTATCAATTAAGAGGCTTGAAAAGCAAATTACATATATTTTGCTTGCCAACGAAAGGCAAGATACTAAAAATACATAATCAAAGAAAAACTTATCTCAAACAGGATGGTATGAAAAACAGTTTTCTGAAGCGAATAGGCTATTTAATAGGACTAATAGTACTTCTTATAGGTATCTCATCTACAGTTGTGCTTGAATTTGAGAGGCAAAATTCCGCCAGTACAATCCAGAACTATGGAGATTCCCTTTGGTGGTCTTTAGTTACAGTTACAACAATTGGATATGGTGACATGGTTCCCATCACACCCGGAGGACGAGGTGTCGGGGTTGTTTTAATCATATTCGGATTTAGTAGTCTGACTATACTGACAGCACTTCTGGCATCAATATTCGTGGAAGATAAATTAAAAGGAGCGAAAGGTTTGAAAAGAGTAAAACAGAATGGACATCTCGTAATCTGTGGATGGAACAGTTCAGCTGAATATATGCTGAAATCGCTCCAGGACAGAAAAGGGTTTAATAAAAGTATCGTGTTGGTTGGAAACTATTCGGTAGAGAATTTTGAAGGTATTCAAAGCAGGTTTGCAAATCTTAATTTGCTGTTTGTACGCGGGGACCAGACTCAGATTGAGATACTAAAAAGGGCAAACATAAACAATGCGGACAAGGTATTCGTGCTAACTGATGAATCGAATGCGAGAGATATGGCGGATGATTATACGATAGTCGTAGTGAATACAATAAAATATATCAGCTCTGATGCTGATATCACTGTTCAATTGATAAATGCTTCCAAGAAGCATCTCTTGAAACGATACGGAGTTGAGGAAATCCTTGTTTTTGATGAGTTAAGTGGATATATGCTTGCCAGCGACCCTGAGGGAGATTATGCCGTTTCAATATACGAGAAACTATTGAAAGATAAAGACCATAATATGAGGTTGATTGATATACCGGAAAGTATGGTGGGAAAAAGCTTCGAGGAGTTTTTTATGTTTGCCTGGAGGGAGTTGAACTGTATTCCGGTAGGGCTAATTGATTCCCAGAAGTCACTTAAGATTGAAGATATCTTTTCTGACGATAGCTCCGCTATTGATAATTATATCAAAACTACGCTTGTAAAGGCAAAGTCGATGAATACCGATAAAAACGAAATGATCACTCTGCATCCTGAGAAGTCCTTTCAAATTAGAGCCAATCAAAAAGCATTGGTAATATAGGAGAATTCATGAGTACAATGCCTGATTTTTCTAAGACCACTATTTTTAATGGATTAAGCACAGGACAACTTGCCCTTGTGCAGGAATATTTGGAAATAAATACTTATCAAAAGGGTTCAGTTATTATTAAAGAGAATACCCAGGGTTCACGGCTTTATGTATTGACTTCAGGTAAAGTAACCGTAACAAAGAATCTTGTGATGGATGTGTTGGATAGTCAGGAAACAGAAGCAAAGCGACTTGCAACTCTGGATGGAAAAGATATGCCGAGTTTTGGAGAAAACGGGTTAATAACCAATGGACTGAGGACAGCCAATGTAATTGCTGAAGAAGATTGCACAGTTTTTGAGCTGTCGGGAGAAAGTTTCAATAAGATTGTTGAGAAAGATATTCATACAGGGTATTTGATTGTCCGCAACATATCCTCAATCGTCTGTAAACGGCTTGAAGATACGGATAAAAATGTAGTAAAACTAGCAACAGCTCTTTTTCTTGCAGTAGGTGCACGAAATTAAAGTTATCTGTCACCCGGAATTGATAAATCAAAATAATGCAGATATGTTAAAGTTATCTCCAGACTCAAAGTCTTTGACAAATTGAGGCAGATTTGAAAAGATGCCGGCAAGATAATTATACGGAGTACTGTTAATGGAAGTCAATATATATCATTACTTTCTGCTTTTTGGAATGTCGTTTGTATTTGTATATGCAATTTCACCTTTTATTCGTAAATTTGCAATAAAGATAAATTTTGTAGATCAACCCAACGCCCGAAAAGTGCATAAAATACCAACCTCACTTCTGGGAGGGGCGGCAGTATTTATTGGCTTTTTTATCATGATAGTCTTTGAAAGCCTAATTAATTATCATGTCTTCTTAGACCGAAACTTGATAGGATTCCTTGCAGGTGCTACAATCATCTTTGTATTAGGGATTATCGATGACAGAATGGGGATGAAACCTCAAATAAAGATGCTTGGGCAGATTGTAAGCAGTCTTTTTTTTATCTTGTCGAATTACCAGCGAGTAGAGCTGATCACCATGTTCGGTTCTGAATTTATCACTATTCCTATCCTTCTGTTCTGGATGGTGGGCTTGATGAATGCCTTCAACTTTCTTGATAATATGGACGGAATAATAACCGGGATGGCAGGCATTATCGGTTTGGGATTCTTTGGCTTCACCATAATCAACGGGGGGTCATACAATGAAGTGATGCAGTTTATGGGTTTGGTCTCACTTTGTTTTTCGGGAGCTCTATTTGGTTTTCTACCTTATAACTTCAATCCGGCAAAGATGTTTCTTGGTGATGCAGGAAGCATGTTCATAGGGTACTTTCTTGCTTCCATGGGAATACAAATGGCACAGTTTGCCAGTAACACAGCTCAGAATAAATTCTATTTTCTTCTGCCGGTGTTGATGCTCAGTTATTCAATTTTTGACATCAGCTTGGTAAGTTATACCAGAAAAAGAGACGGCAGACATATCATGCAGGGAGGTAAAGACCACTCGACGCATAGAATGCACACAGTGCTTGGCTCAGCTAAAATTACGGCAGTATTTATTTACATTATCAATCTATTAATCATAATAACTTCGATGATTGTCTTTAAGATTCGTTCTTTACCATTAATGGTGGCCTCTACAATAATCTTTGCAGTAGCTTTCATTATTTTCGGGAACAAACTGGATCAGGTTCCGATAATCGTACCTGAGAATCAGAAAAAGAAATAGAATTATGCAAGTTAAGATACTGGGCAGCGGGACAGGACTTCCGGTACTTGGAAAGGGTCAAGCTGCTATTCTTGCAGAGATTTATGGAAGGAACTTCCTGTTTGATTGCGGAGAAGGAACTACATATAAATTACTTCATTTAGGTTGCGAAGCTGACTTTCTGGATTTTGTTGTTATAAGCCATATGCATCCTGATCACTCCAGCGGTCTTCCGATGTTGATTCAAATGCTTTACTTGCAAAAAAGAAGGAAAACCCTGAAGATATACCTGCCTGAAAGAGTAGATGAATTCAGAAGAATGCTTCATAATTTTTACATATTTGAGGATAAACTTGGATTTACTCTGGAACTTATATCAATTGAAGAAGTCACAGTAGATTTCCCCGGCATTCGAATCTTTCCTAATAGTCACCTTGAAGGCTATTCACGCATTATTAAAGAAAATGGTTTTAAGAATATGATGAAGTCATTTTCGTTTGTAATTGAAGATGGTACTTCCAAAGTGGTTTATACATCAGATATCCCAGATTTAAAGCATCTTTGCAATTATGTAAACAATGCTGATGTTTTTATAGTAGATGCTATCCATCTACCGGTGGAGGAATTGAAATGTGCTTTATCAAAAAGCCACAAAAGAATAATCTTAAACCATGGATTGTCCGATGAAATAAAGGAATATCTTGAGAATAACAAAATTAGCGGGGTCGAAATTGCACAAGAAAGCGAAGATTTGCTTTAGCTTCATTCTGTTGGTGATTCTTTTCCTGTCAGGTTGTGAAAGAAATAGACTTGCCTCAGCAGAAAGCATATATAATCGGAAGAAATACATATCAGCGATAATAGCTTATGATAATTTTTTAACCTACGCTCAGAACGGTGCCTATAGGACTGAGGCCCAGCTTTCCCGCTCAGACAGCTATTTTGAACTGGCTAAAGCTGCAATTGAAAAGCAGAACTATGTACTCGCCGAAAGATTGGCAATACTGGCTAATTCAGAGGAGGCTGATAAACTACTTGCCCAAGCGTATTATCAGCTTGCAGAACAGAGCTTTGAAAGTAATGATATAAGCAAAGGTTGGGATTATTTCAGAAAGATTGTCGAAGTTATTCCAACATCAGTCTATGTTCCCGAAATACTCAATAGACGAATTAAATATGAGCTGGATGTTTCGCGGAACTATGCAACAACTCTTCCAATTTATATGGAGTTATATGATCACTTTCCAGACAATCCCTACGAGCTTTCTTCAAGAAATTTGCTGGATACATTTACCATGAATATTGTTGCTGATGCATATGCCTTAAGAGATAGCACAACAGCTGATAAAGCTCTTGAATTTCTTTTCGAAATTGAGAAATATCCGATTGGAAAGCACAAAGAGATTTATACAACTATCTCGCATTTATATGAAGAAAAAGCCGATCTGGATACTCGATTTGAGAAATATGCCGAAGCCAGAGAAGAGTACAGGCTTGCCATTGAATATGCTCCGGATGAAGAGCTTAGAATAGTCGAAAAAATGAAGGAAAAAGCTAATGAGTTTATAACTCGCGGAGATGAGATGGTATCCTATCGGAAGTTCGATAATGCTTTGTCGCTTTATGCCATGGCATTTGAGATAGTTCCCGACTATGAACCGGCAAAAGATAAGATTTCTCAAACTCATGATACAATTGATGCTGTGACTTATGCTGCAGAATTAATAGAGAAAGGTATCGCTTTTGAGAATAACAGAGAGTATTCAAAAGCTTTGCCTCTCTTTGAAGAAGCCTATGGTTTAGACCCTCTTCCAGAGTATAAGGAAAGAGTGTTCATCACAAGAAATTTAATCAGTGCCGAGAGCAATCCGGTTGAATTTGTTTCCAAGATTCTTAAGGATTATAGACAAGGAATCATGGACAGGAAAATTAACGAGAAGATTGCATACCTGAAAACACAATATGCAGCCGAAGATGTTCAAAGCAGTGGTTGGAAAATCATGAAGTCAACAGGAAGATACAAGTATGAAGTCAGATTTGATATTTTTACTCCGAGCCGTGATTTCTTCTATGTATGGCAGGTTAATGTGAAAGACAAATCAATCCTGCCGTTGAGCAAAATTTCGGAAGAGTTGATGAAGGATTGAAGATGAAACATTTACTAACATTAATTCTTTTATTGACCCTGGCGACTGGTTTATTTGCTGCTGAGTTTGATATAAAGCAGTTCACAAATCCTAAGAAGTACAATTGGAACACCTACGAAGAAAGAATGAAATTCAGAATAGACCTGAATGACAGACAAGAGCTTTTACAGATATATAATATGCGTAAGCAGTCGTTAACTACAAATCTGATAAAATCTGCCTTTTTCCCCGGGTGGGGACAAATAACTGCCCACAGCTACATTAGAGGGCAGGTTATCCTCGGTGTTGAAATTATTTCCCTGGGTGGGAGCATCTTTCTTTATACAAAGGCAATGGATAAATATAATAAATACCTGGATGCCACTCAGGTTGATGAGATTAATTCTCTCTATGAAGCAGCTTTAGAGCCATATACTCTTTCGATGGCTCTGTTTGGGCTATATGCTCTCATCTGGGGCTATAATCTTTATGATTCAATTCAAGCGACTGAAGCCTATAACGGAAATCTCTGGAATAGCGTGGTAGAGGAGTATTCCTCAAGAAAAGTAACTGTAACACCGACCGGTATTAAAGTGAGGTTCTAATGAAAGCAACACACTATATAATAATTATCCTAATCTCAGTAATTTTGACCTCGTGTGCTTTAACTGAAGACAATCCATTGCATCATAAAAAAGCTCCATCTGTTATGAATAATGATGATTGGTCTGTTACCCAGCGAAGCGGAGTATTGGTTGTTGCCTGGACTCCCTTTGAATTAGTAGATTGTGACGGTTATTATATTTATAGGGGACTCTCGCAAAACGGACAGTATGTCCGAATTTTAGAGTTGGATACTACAGGCTTGGAACCGGGTATTGACGAACTGGAATATGAAGACCATGATATCCTTGCCGGTGTGTATTACTATTACAAGATCTCCGGTTATAAGGAATATGACAGCTTGAAGTTAGAGGGTAAGATTAGTGCCCCGATTTCCGGCAGAGTCAATTAATGCATCCACTTCTCACCAATCTTAATGAAGAGCAAAGAGAGGTTGTTACTACAACTGAAGGACCTTTATTAGTCCTTGCAGGTGCCGGGAGTGGTAAAACCCGTTCTGTAATTCACAGAGCTGCATATCTAATCCTTGAGAAGAATGTAGCCCCATGGAATATTCTGATTGTTACTTTTACTAATAAAGCTGCCCAAGAACTTCAAGAACGCCTTCAACATCTGATTCACATGAATACAAAGAATCTTTGGGTTGGAACCTTTCACTCAGTGTGTACGCGTATTCTTAGGCGAGAGCCATACGCTTTGCCATTCAATAACAGTAACTTCTCAATATATGACGGAGATGACCAGAAATCGCTGCTGAGGAAAATATATAAGCAGCTTGGAATTGACCCGAAGAAGTTCAATCTAAACAAAGTCCTGAATATTATTTCTAAGCAGAAAAACAATCTTGTGATGCCTGAAGATATGGAAGATAATCTATCAAATCCCTTCATCAAAACTTTCAAAAGGATTTATACAGAGTATCAGAAGCAATTGGTTTCAAATAACGCTGTTGATTTCGACGATATTCTTATATACACTTATTATTTGCTAAAAAACTACCCAGAAACTAGAACAAAATATAACCGGCAATTTCCTTATGTGATGGTTGATGAATATCAAGATACTAACTTTGTCCAGTTCATGCTTGTTCGTATGCTAACCGGTGAGAATGCCAATATATGCGTTGTTGGAGATGATGACCAAGCAATTTATAGCTGGAGGGGGGCAACCATTCGAAACATCTTAAGCTTTGAGAAGGATTTTAAGCAGGCAAGAATTATAAAGCTTGAACAAAACTACCGTTCGACGGTTCCTATTTTAAAAGTTGCTAATTCCCTGATTTCCCGAAACGGTTCCCGACACTCAAAAGAACTTAGAAGTGATAATTTATATGGGGAGAGACCTGTTTATAAAATTCTTGAAGATGAAAGAATAGAAGCCTCATTTATCGCTAATGATATCATTACTAAAGCAGAGGAAACATATAAATCCTGGCAGAGCTTTGCTGTTTTATACCGGACAAATGCACAATCCCGCTTGTTTGAGTCCATATTCATGGAGAAAAATATCCCATATTTACTGGTGGGAACTGTAAATTTCTTTCAGAGAATGGAAATTAAGGACACGCTTGCTTATTTAAGAGTTTTAGTGAACCCCGATGATACGGAAAGCCTTTTAAGAATTATTAATACTCCAACTCGCGGTATAGGAAGCACTACTATCTCTAAACTACTTGATTATGCAGTTTCAAAGCAGATTACTCTATACGATGCTGTGCTTGGAGTGAAGAATAATCCATTGTTAAATGCCGGTACAATTAATAAGATAAATGCTTTCGGCGATATGCTTCAGTTTTGGCAGGCACAACGCCTAAAGATGCCGTTAAACACCTTTGTAAGAGCACTTGTGACTCAGATCGGATTTATTGAAACTTATACTAACTCACAGGATCCACAGGATTTATCTCGAGCTGAAAACTTGAATGAGTTTCTGAATTCAGTTGACGAATATTTTGAAAGATACAAAAATGAAATCGGTGATAATCCCCTTCTGGAGAATTATATTCAGAATGTTAGTCTTCAGACTAATGTGGACAGGATGGGAGATAAAGATAATTCAGTCCGCTTAATGACTTTACATAATGCTAAGGGGCTGGAGTTTGATGTTGTTTATATTGTTGGAATCGAGGAAAATCTTATTCCTCATATCATGTCTCAGAACAGCAATGATGAGATTGAAGAGGAACGCAGGTTGTTGTATGTCGGTATAACGAGAGCGAGAAAAGAGCTTATTCTTACTCGTGCTGAACTTAGAAGGTCATACGGTTCTCTTGATGCGACTGTGGAAAGCCGGTTCATTAGTGAGATTCCCGATGATTTGTTAATCAAAGAAAGTTCTTTTTCATACCCGATTATTTCAAGAAGAAAGAGGAGTGTAGTACCGAAAATTGTGCTGGAAAGTGAAAAGCTTTTTAAGGTTGGACAAAAAGTCCGCCACGATGAGTATGGTGAAGGTCTAATCTTAAATGTTGACGGAAAGGATATAAACGCTATATTAACTATATCTTTCGCTAAAGGTCAGCTGAAAAAGATTAAAGGTTCGTACATTGAAATAATACTTTGAGAGATAAACATGAAAAAGA
>JAFGVF010000108.1 GCA_016938155.1 Candidatus Cloacimonadota bacterium | reverse complement strand
TGCTTCTTCAAAGAACTTCAGCTCTTACATCAGTCTGACATCCGTTTCAACAGAAGATATCCTGTATCTATCAGACACTGATTCCGGTGAAGGAATTGAAAGTTTAACCGACAGTATTTTCCGATGGCAAGGAGGGATAACTTATCGTATCGGAAAAGGTTTCAAACTGATTGGTGAGTTAAAAGGAAAAAGAGTTCAATCCCTAACAAATTGGTCACTTACAATTGCCTATAATGCTTCCAAGGAGTAAAGTGTTGTTTAATAACTAATTGTTATTTAAAGTGATAGCTTAATAACTCGTCAACTGATAAATATTTGTAATAATTTGTTATTGACAATTTAGCAATAAGTTACAACCATTGTGTAATGGGGATATTGAAACATGAAAAAAGAGAAAAAGCTCGTTAATAGTTTTCAGCGGATACTGATAATCAGTACCATTTTGAGTGTTGTTATAATTTTTGCTTTCCGTATGGTTTGGCACTATTCCTTCTTAAAATCAGGCTTAAGTTCAACTCAGGACAGTATAGATAGACTATACAAGAACGAGGTGAGAAATTACGCTCGATACAACACCAAATTTTTCCAGGAATTCATTGATAATCTGCATGATGAGATAGAAAGAGAAATTATCTTATCGGGAAACACACTTCATAGTGCAGCTGTTTCTATTTATAGAGATTATAATGCAACCCTACCTGAACAAGAAGTGCAAAAGAAAATTGAGTTTACTCTTGAACACATGAGAAATCTCGATTTATTGGCTTCCGTAACCATTGTGGATACGACAGGATATGTCCACATGGCTCGGGGTATAGATGGCTTAACCGGAAAAAACTTGGGCAGCTATTTAGGTGCGGCTGCAAAAACATATATGTTGAATGAGTTTCACCAACTTTCAAACACTTCTCTGACTACTTATAAAAAAGACAATATCTATATGAGCAAATTCTGGTCAGAGTGGCTCAACAATTACAGAAACTTCTCTGCAGAAGAATCTGATTCAAGCTCTACAATCATTGGTCCTGCGGTTATTACAGAAGATTTGAAATCTCCCGGGAATCTTTCCCGATCAATGTTTATTAAGTATTTTATGGATGATATTGATATTCCCAACATTTTATGCATGCGCAGGTTTGAACCTTATCAATGGGGGATAATCTATGAATATAAGATTTCTGACAGATGGAAAGCTGTTCTCGAGAAGCGTAAAGAGGAAACATATTCCTTAATTAACGACCTTTATGAAGATGTGAATACAGTATCCCTTTTTCTTGACGAGAAGAGTGGTAATTATGTCATTTACAGCTCCAATGCAAATGATAATCAGAATCAGGGGTTAACAGAATATTTAATCAAGCAATTGAAGGAAAATCCCGAAGCAGACAGTGCCCCGGAAGGATATATTGATTTTACATATCCCCATGGCAAGAGGGCTAAGAATTTCGTTTGCTATTATATGCACTCAGATAACCCGCAAGGTATTTCGGCGACTGTGCTGGAGCAAAGCTACAGGGTTATGGGAACGGACTATTTAAAGAAGATGTACCGTAAACAGGCTGTTGTTGAATTCTTCATCATTGTTGTTTTACTGACTCTCCTTCTCGGAATTGTACTCTTCTGGACAGTTCATGTTCGTAAGCGTTTGGAACACTATGTAGATTATATTTGCGATGCTTTCAACTCATATATACCGGGAGTTACTCCTTTTGAGATGGGTGAGATAAAATACTGGGAATGGCAGAAGGTTGCGGATGCTGCCAACAGGATGTTGCAGGAGCGTAATCGAATTGAATATGAACTCGAAAATGAAAGAGCTTTCACAGAACAGCTGTTCTCTCGCAACATCAACTCTGTTGTTTTGATTAAACCTGACGGTAGCATAATAAAAGTTAACCCCTCATTTGAAAATCTCTTCGGTTATAAAAGTTCTGAAATTGTAGGAAAGAACATTGATGATTTGATCGTTCCTGAAGGTATGCTTGAGGAAGCAACCAAATTCACTCGGGATGCTGTAACAATAGATAATATCCATTTTGAAGCCAGAAGAAAACACAGTAACGGTAAACTTATTGATGTCCGCGTTCTTACAACACCTGTTATCGTCAGTGATTATGTTGTAGCAATCTATAGTATCTATGAAGATATATCTTTAAAGAAAAAAGCAGAGCAGGAGAATATCAAAGCAAGAGAAGAGGCACTTGCTGCCGCGAGAGCAAAATCAAGTTTCCTCGCTACAGTCAGTCACGAGATTCGTACTCCTTTGAACGGTATTATCGGTATGACAGAAGTTATGGCTAACACTGCCCTGACCAATGAACAACAAGATTATCTGGAAATAGTCAAAAACAGTGGAGATACTCTCCTCGTTATTATTAATGACATCCTTGACCTTTCGAAAATGGAATCTGGGAATCTTGATATCGTAGATAAAATGTTTGATTTGGATAGATGTCTAACATCTTGCCTTGATGTTGTTTCTTCAGATGCTGAGCATCGGAATATAGAAGTATTACTGGAGATGGACAGCTCAGTCCCGCAATTCATCTACGCAGATGAGTTCAGGATTCGTCAAGTGCTCTTGAATCTTATCGGTAATGCCGTTAAATTCACGGAAAATGGCGAAGTAACTTTGAAAGTAAATGTTGTGGAAGAAACAAGCAGTGTTCTCACTCTTCGCTTTGAAATTGCCGACACCGGAATCGGTATTCCAGAAGAGAAGCTGGAAAATATATTCGAGACATTCACTCAGGCTGACTCAACAATAACCAGAAGATATGGCGGAACAGGTCTTGGGCTTGCCATTTGTCGTAAACTCATTCGTATGTTGGGTGGTGAAATTCATGTTCAGAGTAAGGTAGGTTCCGGTACATCCTTCATATTTAATCTTGCTTTGAGCTCCTGGGAAAGAACAACACAAGTATTCGATATTTCCCGTAAAATTATTGGTCAGAAAATTCTCCTGGTAGAGCCAAACTGGAAAGCTCAGAAGCTTCTCAAGAAGTATCTCGAATCCTATTCTCTCGAAGTAACGGCAGTTTCAAGTTATGATGATTGTATAAATACCTTAAGAATCAATCATAAATTCGAATATGGTCTGATTAACTATCAAATTCCCGGACATTCAGGAGTGGAAGTTGCAAAAGAGATAAGAAAGTTTACTACTGCAGATAGCATGAAACTGATTCTCATGAAAACCACAAGTGTCCAGGGAGAATCCCTTCACCTTTTCCAGGCGATCTTACGAAAACCTGTTACTTTATACAAGCTTGCTTCTGCCTTAATTGAAGACACAAGTGCTAAACGGGAAGAAAAAACTCTGATCAGCACAGAGCTATATAAAGGTTTTGCCGAAGAATTCCCTCTTAAGATTCTACTTGCTGAGGATAATGTTGTGAATCAAAAACTTGCTTATCATCTTCTTGCAAAACTCGGATACACAATCGACATCGTGGATAACGGTAAGAAAGCCCTTGAATATACTCTAAAGAACAAGTATGATGTAATCCTTATGGATTTACAAATGCCTATCATGGACGGTATTACTGCTTCTAAGGAGATTATTGCCCGTATAGATGCTTCCACCCGACCGTATCTAATTGCTCTCACGGCTAATTCTGCTGAATTAAACAGACAGGAGTGCCTTGATGTAGGTATGGATGATTTTATCTCAAAACCATTCAAAGCCCGTGAATTGAAAGAGAGATTCATCAAGGTTTATACCGAAAAATATATGTAATTCCGATTTGGTTTATCCCATAAACAACGAACAGGAGCTAAAAACTCCTGCTTGTTGTTTTTATACACAATGTTTTATTTTAAGAGAACTGCTTTCTGTGTCAAAAATGTTATTTATACCATCCTTATTACTTTTTGTATCCACAAACGAATAGGTTGCAAGCTGTAGAGCTGTGGCTGTGGCTGTGATTTGAACCGGAGACAGGTAGGAACATCTTCGGTGGAGACGCACGGTCGTGTGTCTGAGACTGTTTATAGTTTTCAGACATATGCCCGTTCGTTGAGGCTGTTGAAAATCTTAGACGCATGTCCGAGCGTCTTTACAATTTAATATCACTTTTTTATTGCAATACACGGGATTTGTATAGGAAAAACTTATGAACAAATTGTGGATAACTC
>JAFGVF010000107.1 GCA_016938155.1 Candidatus Cloacimonadota bacterium | reverse complement strand
GAACTTATTCCCGATTCAACATATGTTGGAGGAATTACACTTTTAGAAGAAAAGGGGCTTGCATCCCTTAAAGAGACTGTTTTCAATTATTCGTTTTCCGATAATGAGCGGACTCTCACTTTCTATTTAGAGAAAGACTTTACCCGTATCTTTGAAAGAGTTTATTCCTTAAACGATGATTATTCCATTGATATGCATATTTCTATGAATGATCTGGCTACTGTCAGGGGATATGATATTGATTTCGGTTCTGGAATCAAGGATACGGAAAACTATGTAAAAAATAAGCGTATGGATTATAAGTTCATAGCACAGATAAACAATGCCGTAGAATCTCTTACTCTAAGTAAACTGAAGACGATTAGGGATTATGCGGGTAAAACTGACTGGGCTGCCAATAGGTCGAAGTATTTCCTAATCGGTTTACTTCCTGATAAAGCTGTGCCATCCAATCAGATTACTGCTTTTATGAATAATGACAGTCCCGCTTTTATTTTAAAAGTGAGAAACGCAGATTACAGTACAAGAATCTCCGATGATTATCGTCTTTATTTCGGTCCCTCCGATATAGACGAACTAAAAAAACTTAATGCCGGTATGGAGAGCGTGGTCGAGCGAGGAGCTAAATGGTTGAAACCTCTTGCCAATGTCTTTGCCTACTTCCTCAGCTGGCTTTACAAGTATATCCCCAATTACGGTATTGTACTGATAATTCTTGCAATCTTACTGAAAATCGTCCTAAATCCATTGACTCATAAGAGTCTTGAGTCAGGACAAAAGATGCAGAAAATACAACCCCTGCTAAAAGAGATACAGGTTCGATATAAGAATGACCCCAAAAGGCTTCAGGAAGAGCTTCAGAAGGTCTATAAAGAGAACAAGGTCTCCCCTCTGGGTGGTTGTTTACCATTGCTTTTGCAAATGCCGATTTTTATTGCCCTTTACAATGTGCTTCGCTATTCCCTCGATATGCGTCAGGCGGGATTCTTCGGTTATATTACCGACCTCTCGGAACCTGATAAATTATATATCCTGCCGATTATTATGGCAGTGATGATGTTTGTACAACAGAAGATGATGTCACCCAAGCCGATTCAGAATGAGAAAGGTGAAATTGATGAGAAACAGGCAGCTATGGTTCAGTCACAGCGTATGATGTTATATGTTATGCCGATCATGATGTTCTGGATTTTCAAAAGTATGCCTGCAGGTCTTGTTCTTTATTGGACGACAATGAATGTGTTGTCAATAATTCAACAATTCCAAATTAAAAAAAGATTACAGGGATAGCACAAATATGAAGACAGTTCAGAAGAAAGGGAACACCGTTGAGAGTGTTCTTGAGGATTTTAAGAAAGAAAACAATCTTTCCAACCGCGATTTTTCTTACGAAGTAATACAGGAATCAGCGAAGGGATTTTTGGGTATATTCGGCAACAAGCAAGCAGTAGTTAAGTTTACGATTCAAGATTCGGATGAAATGATTGAAAGTTTCATAACCGAACTTTTCGAGAAGATGGGTATTGAAGTACCCAGAATGGAGATCAGCAAAGAGGATGAGTCTTATTATATTCGACTTTTCCCGACTACTGATATCGGGCTCATGGTTGGCAAAGACGGGCGGTTTATCGACCAATTGCAATATCTTCTTAATAGGATTTTTGAAGAAAATAAGATGGTTGGCAAAATTCTCCTGGATGTTGATAACTACAAAGAAAGACAGAAAGAGCAATTCAGACACCGTACAGCTAAGCAGATTGCTGTGTTTCAAGCTCAGAACAGAAAGTTTATCACTATGTTCAATCTGGATGCCGGTAGTCGCCGTATTGTTCACCGTGAAGTTGAGAAGCTGACAGGTTTAAGTACTTTAACCATTGGTGACGGTAAACTTAAAAATGTCGTTATTTTCAATAAGGAACAGGCAACTGAAGCTGATTTCAAACACATGACATTCACTCCAAGGGACAGAAGACCTTCACCCCGTGATAGAGATTCTCGACCTGTTCGTTCCAACAGTCGTCAAAGGACTGATTCCAGAGGCTCAAGAGATACTCAAGACACTAGAGAGTCCCGACCTACAGGTGATTCTCGACCCAGAAGAGATAACAATCAGGATGGCAGAGCAGATAGAAGACCGAATAATCGCCCTCCGAGACCTCGTAGAAACTATAATAATGACGGTAACAAAAAGACTGATTCCGATTAATGCCGGATACTATTCTACTGACGCCGGAGCAGCTTTAGGCGTATTGCCAAGAGCTATCTGGGAAAAGAGAATATCGGTCGATGATTTACATCGGCAAAAAGTGAGGATTAATCTGCTTCTTATTCAGTATGAAGATAGATTGATTCTGATAGATTCCGGGATTGGAAATAAGCTAATCGACAAGAAAAAAAAGATTTATAACTATGCCGACTTCCTGCTTCCTGCATCTTTGCAGGAGGTCGGTTTTTCTCGTTTTGATATCACTGATGTTATCCTGACTCATCTCCATTTCGACCATGCCGGGGGGATAATCTCGATTTTTAACGATACTCCTGAACTGACTTTCCCTAACGCCAGACATTGGGTTCAGAATTCAGAGTGGCACATTGCTAAATCCCCAGATGAGCTTAATGCAGCAGCTTATAATTATGATGAGAATCTTGCTCTGCTGGAGCAGAGTAGCAAACTGAAGCTGATTGAGGGGAACTACAAACTCACAGATGATATTGAACTGATAAAGGTTGGCGGTCACACGGTTGGCTTCCAGATTGTTAAATTTACTTTTAAGGATGATAAAGCTATTTTTGCCGGAGATATTATCCCAACCCGAGAGCATCTGCCTCTACCTATCATTTCGGCTTATGATATTTCCCGGAAAGATACATTTTACGCAAAAAAGATGATTCTGGAATCCGATTCCCGAATCTATTTCAGCCATGACATTGATGTCTGGTCAATTTAAGAAAGCGAGGCTTTTATGAAAGAATTACTGTCTAATCCCTTTGTTCAGGGTTTATTGTTGGGTGTTCTTATGGCAATCATAGTTTGGATAAATTCCCTATTCAGGATTTCTGCCTACAAGAAAGATGTTAAGAGGCAAAGAGATTTTCTTAACACTCAAATGGAGATTAACTCCAAAGGAAATGAGAGTATTAAAAAGGAAATAGATGAGCTTAGAAGGCAGAATATTAACCTTCAAACAACTGTTCAAACCTGGCAGGCAAAACCAACTAAGACAGAACTCCGCTCTTTGATCAACTACAATCGGGCTTTAGAGATTCTCTTCGAAAGAGAGCGTGGATTTGCTACATATTGGCAGCAGGCACTCAAAGAAGCAGAAGCTGAGATGTCAGAATCCGATAAAGGGACTATACCTCTTCTCAAGAAATTGGTCTCCGGTTCCAAAGGAACTATGATAGACGGGTTATAAACATGGAGATGTTTTAATAGTTGTATGAACAACTCAGGCTATATCTCTTAGCATAAGTTTACAAGTTGTACCAATAATAAGCAAAAAAACACATCATCAATTGTCACACCAATGATGATGATAAGATTTGTTTACCGTGACTCCAGTAAGATGGTGCCTTTTGCTAATATTTTTGAACAGGTCTGTTCAAAGTTTTCCCCCAAAACAATTTAATGCATCCTGTTTCCATTCTCTTTTCTGAGAAGTAACCTTTTAAGTTTCCTCTCTGAAGCGAAGTTCTCTTGTAATCCTTTGTGAACCACATACAAATAACAAGTTGATCTACTATAATTCTTCATCAAATAGTGGTTGCATGGTAAGTCATTTAATTGATCGCCAATGAAGTTACGCTATGTATAATAATCCTTTTAAAAGTGATAATCACAATGTTTTAATGAGTAGTCTTGTTACTAAATTTAGTAATCATGATAGAAATAGTAAATGGACTACGACTATTCACTGTTAACAAAAAAATTGCTTGCTAAGGATGAAGTATTCCACAAAATTAGAAACTCATAATGGGGAAATTGTAAATAGATATAAACTCAAGGAGTGTTTTATGAAGAAAATGGGATTATTATTGCTGGTTTTTTTAGGAATCATTACAGTGATTTCAGCCAGCACTATTCAACTTGATAATCGCACGACAGACCTTAATCTAATAACATCAGATGCCAGAAGTATTGACTTTGAATATGGTTTTGATGAGATTGAAATCACAAGTATAGATACTGATAATGGAACTTTCCAGCAACTTATCATACCGGAAACAATTATAGACGGTAAAATCGGAACACCAGGGCTTCCAGTTCGGAAACGACTAATTGAAATCCCTTGGGGGGCAAAGTTCACAGTTTCTGCAATAACCTATGAAATGACTGAATACAGTCTCAGTAGATACGGAACAAACGACAAAATCTACCCGATTCAGCCATCAGTAGCCAAGAATGTCGATATTGCCGATATATCATTTGAAATGGAAGCTCATGCCTATAATCTTGATACTTATGGATTTGAAAACCTCGTATCTCTTGAAGAAGTAGGTGTGATGAGAGGTGTCAGAATTGCCAGACTGGTGATTTTTCCTGTCAGTTACAACCCGGTATCCAATTCTATCAGGGTTTACAACGATATAAAGATAAAAATCAATCTTGAAGGCAGTGATATGGCTTTAACCGAATACAACAAAGATAAGGCATATTCACCCTATTACGAAGTTATTTATAACCGTGTAAATAGAACCTACCCTAACCATGATTACCCCTCTAATCCCGATATGAGAAGATACCCGATAAAGTATCTCATCGTTGCCAACCGTATGTTTGAAAGCACCTTGGCACCCTTCATAGCCTGGAAGGAGAAAAAAGGATTTGATGTGATTGTCGGTTATACAGATGTAATCGGCACATCTTCAGCTGCAATCAAGACTTGGATTCAAAGCTATTATACCGGTGCAACTCCAAGTAATCCGGCACCATCCTTTGCATTAATCGTGGGCGATGTGGCTCAAGTCATAAATTATGGAACAGGTTCCAGCTCAAATGTAGGAACAGACCTTTATTACTACTGCTTTGACGGTGGTAGCGATTATATCCCTGATATGTATTACGGTCGTTGGTCTGTTACTTCAACAACAGAGTTAACCAACATAATCAATAAAACACTTTACTATGAACAATATCAGTTTGCAACTCCGAGTTATCTGGATAATGTAACTCTCATAGCCGGTGAAGACTCTACTTGGAATCCCTATGTTGGACAGCCGACTATCCAATATGGAGCAAATAATTATTTCAACAGTGCTCATGGATTTGCCAATGTTTATCAATACCTGACTTCCTATACAAATTGCTACAACACAATGAATACCGGTGTCGGATTTATAAATTACACAGCCCATGGCTCAACAACAAGTTGGGCTGGACCTTCCTTTTCAACATCGAATATCAGCAGTATGACAAACACAAACAAGTATCCGTTTGCCATAGGTAACTGCTGTGTTACCGGTCAATTTGCCGAAGTAGGTACTTGCTTTGCCGAGCAGTTCATCCGTGTGGCAGACAAGGGAGCTTATGCTTATATTGGTTCTGCACCGAACACATATTGGTTTGAAGACTTCTACTGGTCTGTGGGAGCTTTCCCGATTTCCGGGAATAATAACGGTTATGTACCGACTTATGCAGAAACAACCTGGGGAGCTTATGACGGTCCCTTTATGACCGATTATGTTACAACAGACGCTACTAAATATTTGGGTAATCTTGCTGTAACGGAAGTTGATGCTCAGAATTTCCCACAACATTCAAGCCCGATTTACTATTGGCAAGCATATATGCTTTTTGGTGACCCATCCATGATTCCATATTGGACACAAGGAACAGCCAACAGCTACAGTACGGCACCCTTTATTCCTATTGGTGCAACAACATTTACAGTTAATGCTCAAGTTGGTTCTTATGTAGCCATTTCTCAGAGTGGCGTTTTAAGAGGTGCAGCTTTAGTGGGTTCTTCCGGTACAGTTGATGTACCTATTACTGCCTTCACAACAGCAGGAACAGCTGATCTTGTAATCACGAGACCGCAAAGACAGCCTGTGATTACTACAATCCCTGTTCAGCCCCTTGCTGGACCGTATGTATCAATTGATGCAGTTACAGTCAGTGCAGGTGGAAACAATGTAATAGCCAATGGTGAGACTGTCTATCTGACAGTTGCTCTGGAAAATGTAGGAACATCAATAGCAAACTCCGTTTCTATGACCATAAATGAGTCAGATGCTTATGTTACCATCACCGACAATTCACAGAGCTTCGGAAATATTAATGCCGGTGCCACTGCAACTACAACTAACGGATATGCCTTCAATGTGGCTGCAAACTGCCCGAATAATCATGCAATAACTTTGAATGCCGTTATTACAAGTGGAACAAACACCTGGAACAGCACAATCAACCTTACAGCTTATGCCCCTGAGTTAGATATCACCGGCGTTGTAGTGAATGACGGTTCCAATGGAAGTTTAGACCCCAATGAGATGGCAACCTTGCAAGTTTCCGTTGCAAACAACGGGGGAGTTTCTGCTTCAAACTTCAGTTTCGTATTGAGTACCACCTACGGGAATATCTCTATAACAGACAATACAGAGACCG